>QQUO01000106.1 GCA_008501575.1 Pseudomonadota bacterium | reverse complement strand
AACGTCTATAAAAGTAAATCCAAAAATGCCCAAGAAGCGCATGAGGCGATACGACCGGTGTCAGCGGCTTTTATACCAACTGACATCAAATCCGCCTTGAATAATGATCAATACCGACTTTACGATGTGGTGTGGAAACGGACATTGGCTTCACAAATGATTCATGCCACCATTGGTACGGTTGCCGCCGATTTTAACTTTGGAGATGACCATAATTTACGCGCCAATGGTTCAACCATTTTAGTTAAAGGATTTTTATCGGTTTACGAAGAAGGTTTGGATGATGTTAAAAAGGACAAAGAAAATCGATTGCCGAAATTGACCAAAGGTGATGTGGTTAGCGTTAATGAAATAATAGGTAACCAGCATTTTACCGAACCACCGCCACGATATTCAGAGGCCAGTTTAGTTAAAGCCCTGGAGGAATATGGTATTGGCCGTCCATCCACCTATGCCAGCATTATTTCCACTTTATTAAATCGTGATTATGTGGAATTGGACAAAAAACGATTTATCCCCACTGATGTGGGCAAGGTTGTGGCGCGATTTTTAGAGACTCACTTTGATACCTATGTGGATTACGACTTTACCGCAAAATTAGAAGATGCATTGGATGCAGTATCCCGCGGAGAAAAGGATTGGAAACCGCTGTTAAAATCATTCTGGGATCCATTTATCGAGCGGTTAAACGAAAAAGAGGAATCTGTAAGTCGGGAAGAGGCGCAGTATAAACGGGAACTTGGAACTGATCCCAAAACCGGAAAACCGGTTTCAGTGCGAATTGGTAAATATGGCACTTTTGTACAAATAGGAACGAAAGATGATGAAGAAAAGCCCCAATTTGCAGGGCTGTTGCCGGGTCAGAAATTGGACACCATCACCTATGATGAAGCCATGGAGCTGTTTAAGCTGCCCCGTGATTTAGGGCAAACGCCGGAGGGTGAAAAAGTCTCTGCCAACATCGGTCGATTCGGGCCCTACATACGCTATGATAATAAGTTTGTCAGTATTAAAGAAGGCGATCCCTATAGCATCACTTTAGAAGAAGCCCTGGAACTTATCAAAGAAAAGAAAGCAGCCGATGCCAATAGAATCATTCAACAGTTTGATGATGGCATTGAAGTGTTAAATGGCCGCTATGGACCCTATGTCACCAATGGTAAGAAAAATGGCAAAATCCCCAAAGACACCGATCCCAAGTCACTGAGTCATGAAGATTGTATTGAGATATTAAATAATGCGCCAGCCAAGAAAAAAAGGCGGCGAAAGAAAAAATGAACACCATCGGTACAGCCATTGATGAAGCTGTACAAGCAGTCAAACAGGGCGGTTTATTGGTTTATCCCACAGAAGCGATTTACGGTTTAGGCGGTGATTACCAACAAGCCGAAGTGGTGGCCAAAATTCTCAATTTAAAACAGCGACCTGATAATCAAGGGCTGATTCTGGTGGCTGGACATATTCAGCATATCCTGCCCTTAATTGAACCCGTATCAGGTGATCATCTGGCCAGCGCTTTAGCCACCTGGCCCGGGCACACCACCTGGGTTTTTCCGGCCAGCCCGGCGGTACCAAAAGGTGTCAAAGGCCCAGGAAATACCGTCGCTGTGCGGCTGTCTGACCATCCGGTTGTGGTGGATATTTGTTGTCAATTAGATCATGCTTTGATATCAACCAGTGCGAACAAACGAGGCCAAACAACACCCACCGATATAAAAACATTGGTGCAGCAATGGTCCGCTGATGTCGCCTATTTTCTGGATTTACCTTTGGGTCAATCCGATCAGCCTTCAGAAATCCGGGTCGCAGAAGACAGACAGAAGCTGCGATGATATGAAAAGATTAGAAATCAGAAATCGACTGTATTCATTGGTGACCACCTTGCTAACTCCGCTGGTATTGGTGCGGTTGGCCATGCGTGGGGTGAAAACTCGGGCTTATTTGCAACGTTGGCATGAGCGATTTGGCTGGTTTAAAACGCCGAAGCAAATCCAAAAATCCATCTGGGTTCATGCGGTATCTGTGGGAGAAGTGAATGCCGCCATCCCGCTTATTAAAGCCCTGATGGAACGTTATCAAGACCATTCATTCGTACTGACCACCATCACCCCGACCGGCTCGGACCGGGTACAACAAATTTTTGGTAATCAAGTCTTTCATGTTTATCTGCCCTATGACTTACCGGGCGCCGTTAAACGCTTTTTGAAAAAAACTAAACCGGATTTGGCGGTGATAATGGAAACAGAAATTTGGCCAAATTTATTTCGATTCTGTAAGAAAAAGCACATTCCGATTGTGGTTGCCAATGCCCGTTTATCAGAAGTGTCATTAAAGGGTTATCGCTGGGTCGGATCGTTGGCGGCCAAAGCATTTAATGACACGGCTTTTGTGGCGGCTCAAACCAAAACCGATGCCAAGCGTATGATTCAATTGGGCTGTCAGCCGGAAAAAATCTATGTGGTGGGTAGTTTAAAATTTGACATTATTATTGAGCAGGCCATTATCGATAAAGGCAAAGAAATTCGTGATCATTACCAAAATTCTCGGATGGTTTGGATTGCTGCCAGCACCCATCATGATGATGAGGTACAAATTTTAGAGGCCTTTTCCGTGCTCAAACAGCGACACCCGGATTTGATGTTGGTGATTGTGCCGAGACACCCGGAACGATTTGAAATCACCACCCAATCTTTTCGAAAACTGGGTTTTAACACGCAATTGCGCAGTAAAGCGGGTTTATGCGATATCCACGGTGATGTGTTTGTGGTTGATACCATGGGTGAATTACTGGAATTTTATGCCTCTTCTGACATTGCCTTTGTCGGTGGCAGTATTGCCAATATTGGAGGCCATAATGTCCTGGAGGCGGCGGTGTTTTCATTGCCTGTTTTGGTCGGGCCCAATACCCATAATTTTGATGAGATTACCCAGTTGTTAGAGGAATGTGGTGGCTCTTATACAGTCCATGACAGTGTCGATATTGTGCAATACATGGATGCCCTGATTGAGGACCAACAGTTGCGTCAAAATATGGGCCAAGCCGCTAAAAAGTTGGTCCAGGAAAACCGCGGCGCGGTGCAACTGACCATGGACTTAATTGAATCTTTTATGAATGAAAAACCATTGTATGATGAAATCAAGTCCAAGCATTATCCACGAATTGCCAAACAATGACCGGGGCAGAAAAAAGTCAGATTATAAGCATTAACCGCACTGATTTTGTGGTCAAAAATTTTGCGGCTTTGAGCAGCCTTGAACTGAAGCAAATTTATCAATTACGACAACAGGTTTTTATTGTTGAGCAAAACTGCCCCTATCCGGACATTGATGACGAGGATTTAGTGGCCTGGCATGTGTTTTACCCGGAAAAACAAGCGCTTTGTGCGTACGCACGGGTACTCAACAGTGACCGGGGTAATTGGTATATTGGACGGGTGGTGGTGGCGCAAGATAAGCGTCATCAAGGTTTGGGACAGGCCGTCATGAAAGCCGCCCTCGAATTTTGTCACATCACAATGCCCCGGCAAACCATCATCATCTCAGCCCAATCCTATTTAGCTCAGTTCTATC
>QQUO01000116.1 GCA_008501575.1 Pseudomonadota bacterium | reverse complement strand
CATGGGCAACTGCTTATTGGGCCACGGTTTACTGCTTCGACCATTAATCGGCATGGTTGGCATCCAATGACTGATGCGATGTGGACGCCCGGAATTTAACCAGTCATAAATCACCACATTCGATAAAATTCGTGGGATGTAGTCACGGGTTTCTCGGTAGGGAATGGTCTCCAACCAAACATCCGGTGCGGTGGGGAAGTTTTGACTCCAGTCGACACTTTTACCTTCTCCGGCGTTATAGGCGGCGGCCACCAATAAAGGATGGTCAAACTGGTTAAACAGATTCTTTTGATAATGAATGCCCAAACGTAAATTCAATGGTGCGGTGTATAAATCACTGCGATTGCAACAAGTTAGTCCCAGTTCGCGTCCCATACGACTGGCGGTTTCCGGTAGTAACTGCATCAGACCATGCGCCCGAGCCGGTGATAAGGCATCTTTGGCCCAGGCGCTTTCCTGTTTAATCACCGCCATTACCCACGGTGAAGTCACTTTTGATTGTGCTGCAAAATCATCAATGGTATCGGCATAAGCCACTGGATAGCGCGATTCATAATCTTGCCAGCGACCCATATCGGCCATAATGGTAATCACCTTGGCATACCAGCCTTCGGTTTTCATGCGTTGGGCCAAGGCCAGTTTTTCATCGGGTTGTAAGTCACTGTATGCCAAATTCCACTCACTGCGTGCCATGCTTAATAAACCGGCATGATACAGCTCAACGGCACGCTCAATGGGTTTGGGCATGGTGAAATCAACCAAACCTTGCTCTGCTGGTTTTTGACATAAATAATAAGGCAAACGCAAATGATCAGCCGCTAAAAAACCGTAATAATGGGTCTGTTTGCTCAAATTGCGAAAGATGTCCCGGGCCTGTTTGGTTTGACCGGTTTTGGCGTAAGCCCGTGCCAGCCAATATTGCCATCGTTGGTGGTGCTTTTGGGTTACCGGCATTTTTTCAATGGCATCAACCACCGCAGGCCAGTCACCCTTAAACAAATAATAACGCGTAATCCACGCCCGAATTTGCTGATCTTTGGACGTCGGCTGTAAGGCATTCATGGCATCTATTGAAAAATCTTCATAATCGGTGGCCGCAAACAACGCCGTTAGCCGCTCCACCTGAGCTGTTTGTTGTTCACTAAAGCCATGCTGTTGCTTTAATTGGGGCCAGATTTTATGGAGTTCAGAAGGTTTATTCTTTGCCGCGTGTTGTGCCGCGATAAATAACAATTCAGTGGTTTTTGGGCTGCCATTTAAGGTGGTGGCATGTTGCAAAGCCCTGATATCATCCTGCAATAGCATATCAACCAGTTGTACCCAACGAGGTGCTTGTTTTAACTGTCCTGATAAATACCGAAATAGCGGCAGTTCACGATTTATAAAACTGAGCTCAATACGTTTGAGTAATAATTCTTCGGTTTGATGGCCTTGTTCGCGCCACCAACCAAAAACTTCATTGCAGGCATCAGGTGCTGACCGGCCTTGTAACCAAGCCTGTTCCACCAAGGCCGGTAAATTATCTTTTTTACCGGTTTTTAATAAAGCCGTTAAATACCAACATTGTCGTTGGCCCGCACTGAAGGTGGTGCCATGTTTAAGTAACAATGACCATTTCTTTTGCTGCGCCAATGCCGTTTGCAAATGACCGGCTAAACGGCGATTCAAAGGGCTGTCTGGATGGCTTTTTTTAAAGGCATTGATTTCGGCAATCGGCAACTGATCCATATCAGCCACCAGCAGGGCATAATCCAAATAATGATTAATCGGGTAATCGGTCAACGCTTTTCTATGCAGCGCCACTTCTGCATGATGCCCACTTAAGGCTTTGTGGTATAGATCTTTAAATAACAACCGTTGATCCTGATTTGCCGCGATACTGGCACCACTGAACACCATAAAACACAAGACAATCAGACCGATAATCGGTTTAATTGGTTTGTATTTTGCTGTCATTCAATCACCTCACGTTCTAATTGTTTCAAAAAATCAAGCATAAACTGGTGGCGTTGATTGGCTTCTTGTCGCGCCGCCTGAGTGTGAAATTGTTCTTTCAAGTGCAGTAACTTGGTATAAAAATGATCCACCATCGCCAAACCATCATCCGGTTTTCTATGATAACAAAACGGGTCTTCATTATATGTTAACGGATTACCCAAGCTTGTACCAACCATCACCGTTCGCGCAATACCAATGGCACCGATTGCGTCCATTCGATCTGCATCCTGAATTATTTTAGCCTCCAAAGTGTGGCATTCAATATTTGCCGAATAACTGTGAGCTTCAATGGCATGAGTGATGGCGGGTAGGTATTTAACAGGATAGGCCCATTCGGTGAGTAATTGACTGGCTTTTTTTGCCGCCAAAGTTGATGCTTGAAATCGTCGCGAATCATCTTTAGCCACTGCCACACAATCATGCAACCAGGCGGCTGGTATCACCACCGCTAATTCTGCCCGTTCAGCTTCAGCCAATTTTCGGGCGGTTTTCACCACCCGATTGATGTGATTGGTATCATGGGCGGCATCGGCACTGTCTTGGGCGATTAACCATTGGTAAAAACGATCTTCCCATTGCTGAAGCCTTTCGGATTGCATGGCGCTTAATGTTTAAACAGTTTGTTTAATTCTGTCAATAAAACCCGAACCTCTAAACTAAACAAAGTAAACTGACTGTCCATCAATTGCCATTCGGATTCAATGCTGCTTTCTTCCAGCTGATCCAGCACCACATCCGTAAACTTAATTTTCTTAATCCCCATATCATGACCCAAGACAAATTCCACCCGATCTTGATAACTTAAACCCAGTTGTGTCACCAAATAACCATTTTCAATATGGCGTTTCATTTGATCATCGAGATGCTCAATGTTGCGACCGCGCACCACACCTTTATTGTCATCCAGGGTTTCTAAGACAATTTCATTGTCCAGCATAAAACCACCGGGTGGTTGATCTTTAATCACCCATTGGGTCATGCTGTCGGCCATGGAAGATGATGGTCCGTAAGCCGCGGCTTTAAAGGAACCCAGGGTTTGCCGTAATTGGCTGACCAGGTCTTCAGCGGCATTTTGTGAAGCGCTGTTAACCACCAGCTGATTGAGATTTAAATCAATATAAGCATGCACTGTTTTGGGTTTAACAAAGGCCTGTGGCAACATTTCATTCATGAGTTGCTGCTTCATGTCCATTTGTTGTTTACGGCCCGGTTTTTCTCCGGTACTTTGTTTCATTTGTCCAATTTGCTGACTCAATTGGTGATTGACCACCGCCGCCGGTAACACTTTTTCTTCAATACCCAAACTAAATAGCATGGCATCTCCACTTTGCAGCACAAATAAATCGCTGTCCTCACCAAAAGGCGATAGCCAACCCTTGGTCACTAATTCCAAAGGGCCACAAGGGCGTAGGGCATCTGCCTGTAAAGCGTCTGACAATTGTTCAGAAGATAAACCAAAGTCTTCATTAAGTTGGAACACGCGGGCGTTTTTAAACCACATAAATTATCCTTGTCAAAAATGAACCATTTTAGCAAAACAAACGGTAATTACCCACCAAAAGAAAATACCCTGTGTCGATCAAGAGCATGCCCTAAAGCCTGTATAACAGCATATAAATGATATTTTTACTGGTATTTATTGGGCTTTTATGGTATCAATAATAACCACAATAAAGATGTCTGAGAAACACATTTTTTTACATTCAGACACGGGATGGGGTATATATGGCATTTTCAATCATGACTTTATTCGGTGGTAAAACCACCCAAAAACACGCCGCCTTTGATCGGCGACACAGTGACCGGCGACAAATCAGTGACCGCCGAGATTCCATTCGCTTTGACAGTGACTTTGAGGATCGACGCAGCGGTCAGGATCGACGCCGAGGACACGGTATCTGGAATCGGCACGATCAGTAAAACTGAGTGGTTTTCACTAAGAAAAGCTGTGCATCGAGCTCACAGACATGTGTTTTGTGCGTATCGAAAAAAACCGGACTTATGCTAACAACAGGAATTTAGTGTTGATTCCAATATTTCTGCATCTTGATAAACAAGAAAGATGCCGACCAGGTTATCAATACCAGCCCGGTCAGCGACTCGATGCCGGTTAAAAAACGCAGCAAACCATGGGGCTCAATATCGCCAAAACCCAGGGTTGAAAATGTGGTGAAAGAAAAGTAGACACAATCCCAGAAAGAACCGTCAAACTCACCAGTCAGGGACCCAAAGGCCGGATTTTTTAATTGCAAATAATAGCCCGCCGCAAACACCCAAATCTCCACCGTATGGGCAATCAGCGCCCCCACAACACCTTTAAGCACACGCAGTCGCGGCTTGACCGGTTTATTATCCGGGAAGATACTTAACCGCGATAAGAATTCATAATGAATCAACACCACCAATGCCACCAGTGTGACATTAATTAAAGTGGCTGCCATAAACATGGGAGGACTTGAAGTAATCATGTTTTTATTTTAGCAAGAATTACTGTGCAAAGTGAAAATCATGAGTATCGCCAAAACCATTATCTGAAATTAATGCGGTATTTATTCATTTTTTTCAATTGTTGCAATGGCGTCCAGCATCACCTGACTCGGTTTAATTTTTTTCCCGGTTTTATAGTCCAACAACACAATCCGACCACTGCCCTCACTACACACGGTTTTTTGTGACTCGCTATAAATACCATACCTCATTAAAAACCCGTATTCATGTTGCTCATTAACGGCTGCCCCCACCCGAATGGTGTCAGGATAGTTTAACGGCCGTTTGAATCGACAGGATGTTTCCGCCAGTATCGGCCCAATCTGATCTTGTCGCATGTTTTTTAATAGCTCTAAAGCATCAAAATAAGCCAATCGTGCGGTTTCAAAATAGCGAAAATACATGGTGTTATTGACATGATTAAAGGCATCCATATCGCCCCATTGCACCGGCAAAGTTACCTGTACCGGAAAAGCCTGATTAAATTCAGATTTTGTTCTCATCACTTGACTCACTTAAAAATATGAAGAATGCCCAGGTACACAATGTTAACTCAAATACTTCAAAGATAATATAATCATTCTTAAACCTCAATTAATTCACCATAGTATCGCCGCATAAAAAAGGCGCCATCTTGTCGCCTTTATCGATATCAGCAAACGTTCTTAAAACCGAAACCAAATACCAAAGTCACCATCGCCGATGCGCCAGCCGTTATGATAGGGATAATGATTGTAATAACTCACATAGAAACTCGGCTCATGATAATCGCGACACCAAAAACCTTCATGCCAATGGCCGTAGCCATAACCCACTCGATCATAATAATGGCCTAAGCCACGAATTGGGCGATAACGATAACGGTCGTGACTGTATGGCTGATAATAATAGTAAGTGTTGCCGTAATGACGCCATTGACTGCGGTAACGCTGACTGTCATAACGCCAATCACCATAGCTGTAGTTTCGATATTTCTGGCGGTAAGGTCCTTTTGCATGGTTGGGTTTAGTCACCACATAACTGTTATCAAAATGGCGATTGTCGCGATAATCATGGTTAAAACCACCTTGATATCTAACCTGACCATGTGGGCGATTATAGGAACGGTGCTTATTTGAATTATTGGGACTGTATTTTTGCTTCGATTGGCCACGATGCGACTGTCGATTTTGGTCGTGGATACCTTTTACAGCACTGCGGGCATCTGTATTAACCTGTCTATTAGAATGATTGTCATAACGCCCGGCTGAAACGCTCCAACTTAAACCAAGCAAAGCAATTAATGTTACGACTGATAATTTTTTCATGGTGTGCTCCTGATACATACTTGGCTCCAATTTATCGTAAGCAGATGAATTCTATCTGAACCGTTCAGAATCGGTTTAGCTTGAAAATTTAGTGTTTAACCAGACATATAAATAACCATTACATCATTGAGATATCATGAAATACTTACACACCATGGTCCGGGTTTCTGATTTAGAGGAATCTCTGGACTTCTATGTGAAACACCTTGGCCTGGTCGAATCCCACCGCAAAGAGGTCGAAGCCGGACGTTTTACTTTGGTTTTTTTACATGCCCCCGGTGATGAACAAGCCCAACTTGAACTCACCTACAACTGGGATGGCGGCGACTATGACGAAGGCCGGAATTTTGGTCATATAGCCTATGAAGTCGATGATATTTATGAAATTTGCCAGCGCTTAATGGACGCCGGTATCACCATTAACCGGCCACCATCAGATGGCCATATGGCTTTTGTCAGAAGTCCTGATAATATTTCTATTGAGCTGTTACAAAAAGGTGAACCTTTACCGAAAAAAGAACCCTGGGCATCCATGCCCAAAGTGGGAAAGTGGTGATTAGTCTTTGGAGACTAATCTTTACAGCGAAGGTTGATGTCATTATTGACCATTCGCTGCAGTTCAATGTTAAATGTTTGATTATCGACTGTTACTAAATGCATCATCATCTGATGACATGCACTCATGCTTAAAGTTATATCAGCAAACTTGTCAACATTGGCCGGTGTATCCGCTTGCCATAGTCCAAGTCCATTGTATTCCGCCAGCTCAAGGGTTATCTCAGGTTGGGGGTAATTGATTTCAGCCACGCCCGCTAACCACAAGGGCTGACCATCGCGAAACAGGTACAACGTCACAAACAAATAACGACTGCCATCATCTCGCAAACCTTCAACAACACTCATACCCTGGCCTTGATAATCGGGGTTATACCAGTTGCCGACACTTTGCGAACCCATATCCGGAAGCTGTTTCAAATGATGAATGGAATAAATACCTGATGTCAAATCTCGCATCAGCGTATAGGTTTCAGGACTGCTAACATTTGTTATAACATGCTCCAGAACCTGTCCATTTATCTCAAACCCATTTTCTAAATCATCGATACTTGTTGTAATAATATATTTTCTCACACCTGTGTAAATATTATAATCCGTATAAAATATGGTTTCACCCTCTGCGGTTGGGTGGATTTCCGGAGCCCATTTAAAATGACCTCCTAAACCCGATATTAAGCTAAGGTTTTCATCATAATACTTCGTTGCCCAAACCGGTGGCGACACATTACCTCCACTGCGTTCAAAGGCAATTAAGTAATCTTGGCTCGTTGTTAACATTTCAAAATTTAGGTAATTTTCTGGGTACACTTTTTTTTCAATTTGAGATAAGTCCGGTGACACTTTTATTAATTGATTAACACCTTCAGAGTCTCTGCCCGTGGCAAAATAACTGCCCTTAAATTGAATGATTTGTGATAAACCAGTAAAGCCGAGTCTTTCGCCTAAGAAAAAGGTGTCTCCTGATTCAGGAATAACCAATACATCATAAAAATATTGGCTGCTTACTTGACTGGTTATAAAGTAAAAACAAGTATTTCCAAATTGCCAAACACCGTTTTCATGTATTCTAAAACCCGCGGGCAGATCACTGGTATAGTTAATTGAACCTTGATTCATATAACGAATTAAATGCTGCTCATTTCCAACAAATACATTTGTGGATGGGATAATAACGTCATTTAGTGAAAATGCGCACACCGCTTTTTCATAAGGGAAATGTTGTACTCCATAACTTCGATAATTACTGCCATCGAAACCAACAATATCTGAATTTTCACCGGCCCACTGAGCGAATAGTAAATTATTTTGTGGTTGCAGATAGCTGTCTCTAAAGGTGATTAATCCAGGCACTGGACTGGTACCATCCGGGGTGCCATCTGAACGCCAAATAAGGCTGGGTTCATTGTTATCCCTGAAATAAAAATACCCGTCAATAATATGAAAATTCTGTGAAGGATTAAACTGATCAAAATCCTGTAACATCGTATAGTTATGATTGGATAAATCAAAAGACCATAAACTGTAACCGCTGTCTTGTTTGGTGATAAATATAATCTGATCGTTGTATAACAGAGGTTCTTGATTGATGATTGTGTGCCCGTCCGGGGCTTCGATCAGTGGATTAAGGGTGAGGGCGTTAACGGCAAAGGCCGAAAACAACAATGTGACCAGCAACAGATGTCTGGTTTTGGCGCTTAGGTGGTTCATCATAAATCCATGTGTGAAACCTTTTCATATTAGCATAATCACAGAAACAAAGCATGACCCGGGTCACAAATTAAGTCGCGGTTGAATTAGATTAGGCGACCGCAAGGGTCGCAGCTACAATATGTAAATACTGTTAAATTCGGCATCAAACGTATCGTTAGCTGATATTTAGACAAAAAACCGGGTATAAATAACCAACAACCAGGCCAGGCCATATATACACAAGGCTAAAAAAACAGCCGCGGATCCCACGTCTTTGGCCCGTCCTGCTAAGGGGTGTTGTTTGGTTCCGACCACCAGATCGACCACCGCTTCAATGGCAGAATTAATCAATTCCACCAACAATAGCAACAGCCCGGTGGCAATCAAAACGAACAGTTGCGCCGGTGTTTGTGCCAACCAAATGGCCACCGGCAACAACACAATAAAAAGCCAGACTTCCAGACGGAAGCTGGCTTCCACTTGATACGCGCTTTTAAAACCTTGTATGGTCCATTGAAAAGCCTTCAATAACTGTTTTGGACCACGAAAGGTTGGGTCAGCCATGGGAAATCTGCTCCGCAGATTGACCTGTCGAGCCGGTTAGGTCAGGCACATGCAGAGATGCGGTTTTGCGAATACGCAAAGAAGCATCACGGAATGACCGTATAGGCCGTGAGCGAAGCGGCCGTTTGAGCGTCCTGCGCACAGCACACACCTGCATCCATGCAGGCGGTGCTTTCTGCGTCCTGCGCACAGCACACACCTGCATCCATGCAGGCGCATCAGAGATCTTTTGTGAATGACGCCTATAGGGATATAGGTGTGCAGCGTGAGCTTGGAACGGAAGCGTAAGTCCCAAGAACATTACCCTATGTCCCAAACCACATTGGGCTCTTTCACGGCTTTAACCTCATCTAAGCGTCTGACCGGTGTGGTGTAAGGCGCTTTTTTCAGGACTTCAATGTCGTCTTGAGCTTGCTGTAAAATTTCAGCCATGGCTTCAACAAACAAATCCAACGTTTCCTTCGATTCGGTTTCAGTGGGCTCAATCAATAAACATTCTGACACCAACAAGGGGAAATAAATGGTCGGCGCGTGCATGCCTTTATCCAGCAAGCCTTTGGCTAAATCAGATGCCAACAAACCGAGTTCCTTGGCTTGCCGTTTTAAAGTAATGATAAACTCATGACTGGCACGGCGATTTTTAAAGGCCAATTGAAAACCTTTATCTTGCAGCCTTTTCATGAGGTAGTTGGCATTTAAGGTGGCAAACTCACTGACCCGCTGCATGCCCTGCTTCCCTAATAAGAGGGCGTAAACATAAGCCCGTAAGTTTACCCCGGCATTACCGGCAAATGCCGATAATCGACCAATGGTTTTTGGTGCTCGTTTTTCATCGACATAATGGTAACCATTGTCGTCTTTACCGACAAAAGGCACCGGCATATAAGGCAATAAACGATGACCAACACCAATGGCACCGGAACCCGGCCCACCACCACCATGCGGTGTTGAAAAGGTTTTGTGTAAATTCATATGTATAACATCAAAGCCCATAATACCGGGATTGGTTTTACCGATAATGGCATTCAAATTGGCGCCATCATAATACAGTAAACCACCGACTGCATGAACCATATCGGCAATCTCTTTAATATGGGTTTCAAACACACCCAGGGTGGATGGATTGGTCAGCATAATACCGGCTGTTTGTGGGCCCAGTGCGGCTTGTAAGGCATCCATGTCCACATTACCTTCTTTATCGGTGCGAATTTCTTTGACTTTATAACCACACATAATGGCCGTGGCCGGGTTGGTGCCATGAGCGGCGTCCGGCACAATAATTTCCTTACGGGCGGTGTCGCCACGATCATCATGATAAGCCTTTATCATGGCAACCCCGGCAAATTCACCTTGTGCACCGGCCATTGGTGTCAGAGAAACACCCGCCATATTGGTCACCGCTTGCAGGATTTCTTGCAAATGATACATACATTCTAAATAGCCCTGAGACAATGAATCATGGGCCAGAGGATGGCGTGATAAAAACTCTTCACGCATGGCCAAAGTATTACAAACCTTGGGGTTGTACTTCATGGTGCACGATCCCAGGGGATAGAAATTCGTTTCAATCGAAAAGTTCTTCTGACTTAATTGGGTGTAATGTCGCACCACATCCAGTTCGCTGGCCTGAGGCATACCTAAACGCACATCGCGCTGGTAAACTTTGGGTATCAAATGACTGACGTCTAACTCATCCAGGGATTGTGCCCAGGCACTGCGACCGGGCTTTGATTTTTCAAAAATCAACATACGATTACCTAAAATTCATAAAAAATAGAGACGTGATAATTTCGACCGGCGGCATCCAAACCCGATGCATGTTCGCGGTATTTTTTATCAAATAAATTCTCGATACCGACACGCATTGTGGTTTGTATTCCGGCCTGCCACGTTAAGTGGCTATCATATACCACAAAGCCACCGGTTCCCAAGGGATTAATACGGGCATCTCGCACATCACGAGCACTTAATCGGTTTTGATGGCTGGCGTAACGTGCTTGTTGCCGCCAGGTCAATGTCTGGGAAATGGGCCAATGATATCCAATCACCCCAAAAGCCGGAGGGATGCGGTCTGCCGGTTCATGTTCACCGGCTTCACGCTGTTTACCGTAGGTGTAAGTCAGATGTGCATACAAATGGCCACCATGGTTCAAGTAACGGTTGTATTGCGCTTCTAATCCCCAAATTTGTACTTCACCGATATTTTGAGACTGCACAATTTCACGACCGGAATCCGTGGTTTCGCCGGTCAAGCTTGAGGCAATCACATCTTTATAGTCAGATACAAACAACACCGTTTCAGCTTGCCAGCCATTACCGGCATGCTTATAGCCAATATCCAGGGTGTGCACCGATTCAGGTTTAACATCGACATTAACCACATTAAAGCGGTTATTGGGACGATCGCCCACCTGACCGAGATCAAATATATTGGGCGGTCGAAAACCACGACTCAAATTGGCAAATAAACGGTCCGCATCATTGAGCTGATAGAGCCAACCCAATTGCCATGTGACGTCAGACAGACGCAAGCCATCTTCACTAATTTCGGGACTGTTTAAATCGATGTCATAGTCGCTGTATCGCGCACCTATGGACAACTGATGTTGGCCAATGGGGTGATGATAATCAGTATAAACAGCCCAGTGTCGCATCACTGATTGATCAGGAAAGCGAGGGTCTTTATGCACAGTGCTGCCATTTTGGCTTTGTTGTTTGGCGCTGCTGATGGTGTCTTGATAAGTTTCAAAGCCATACACCCATTGCCCGACACCCAAGGATTTATCAAAATCCATTTGCCAGCCCCACAGCTCGCTGGCATTCTGTTCAGTGGTGATGGTGGTACTGTTTAGTCCCTGTTTTAAACGACCATCAACAATCTTTTGCCAAGCCAAATGCCAATCGGCATTGTCATACCAGGCGGTGGCCTGACTGGATTGGTAATTAATGTGAGCAAAATAACGCTCATTGGGGGTAAATAAAAACACCCGGGAATCCGGTTCAGTTTGACCAAATCCAGCCACCAGATCATCGACCCGCGGGGTTGCCGGTTGCCGCAAGTATTGCACATCAAACAACAATCGATGTTCATCATTGGGCTGATAAACCCATTTATTATTGGCTGATCTGGCTGTATAGGCGGTAAAAGGAATGGTTTCACCACTGCCGGTGGTGCGTTGCCCGATGTCCTGATAACTTAACCCCAAAGTGGTGGCAAGTGTTTCATTTCCAGAATCCACATTGACATGACTGAGCCACTGTTCATCCGCACTGTTATAAATGCCCGCCAGTTGTCCGGTGGTTTGCCATTGTGACCCGACAAATACCGGGCTGTGCGTAATCACATTAACCACACCACCCAAGGCATCGCCCCCATAGAGAACCGATCCGGGGCCACGAACCACATCAATTTGGTCGATCATAAACGAATCAATCAGGGCAAAGTACTGATTGGGTGCATTGCGGAAAAACGCCGTATTGACCCGCATACCATCAACCAAGTGGAGATTTTGGGAGCCTTTGAGACCACGAATAATGGGGATTCCCTGGCCGGGTGTGGTTTGTTGGATATAGACGCCAGTTTCATTGCGCAACAAGTCCGGCAGCAAGGCATTGGGTTTGTTTTGGATATCAGCCCGATTAACCACGGTTACCGCGCGAACGCTGTCATTGGTGGTGGTGGCCAATCGCGAAGCGGTGACTTGAATGGGCGCCAATTGTTGTTCAGTTTGAGCAGGCTCCTCAGTTGTATCGGGCTCTTGGTTTGGGCTGATTTGTTGACCCAGTGACGATCCCATTAACAACAGACAATAAATGCCGGTGAAATATTTCAACATAAAGGAATGACGCTCAAATAAAACAGCACAATGTACACCCGAGCCGTCGATGACTCAAGTAAAAACAGAAACTATTCTGATAAGGCGGTGAGATTTTGGTATTTAGCAATTTCAGCAATGGTTAATTGATAGGATTTCATCACTTTCGATATATTGTCCTTAACCGCATCCTCATTTTTTTCGATTGCCGCTGCTTCCATTTTCTTACAAAAATGGCTAAAACCGGTGGCACCAATATTGGCGCCGGTGGATTTTAAAGTGTGGGCAATTTGTCGCACTTGTTCTAAATCCACATCGCTCTTCAGTGCTTTGAGCTTCTCCATCATGGCCGGTGTTTCTTGCTGAAATAAATTCAGCAAATCATCGGTTTCTTCGCCCATAAATTCTTTAATTTCTGCCAAGGCTTTGATATTCAACCATTTGGGATTAATGTTTTTTAAAGCCTCATCAGTTTTCGTAGGCTGATTGGCTTTGACCGCTTCACTGTTGGCAAACGGATCCCATTTCTTTAAGGTTTTCTCTAATAAATAACGGTTCAGTGGCTTGGACATATAATCATCCATACCGGCTTCCAAACACTTTTCTTTATCACCCAACATGGCGTTTGCAGTCATGGCGATGATGGGGGTGTGGTGCAGATTGTTTTCTTCTTCATAACGACGAATGCGGCGGGTGCTGTGATAACCATCCATAACCGGCATTTGACAGTCCATCAAAATTAATCGATAGCGGGTGTTTTTGGCTTTTTCCAGCGCTTGCATACCATTTTCAGCGACATCAAAGGGAAAGCCAATGTAGTCAATCAGCTTTTGGGCCACCTTCAAATTGACTTCATTATCCTCAACCAGCAGCACTGTTTTAGAAATTTGGTCCAGTTTTTGTCGGGTTAATTTGGTGGCAGCTTTGGGGTCTTCGACAAACGTCTCGATAATACTTTTTTCAGGTGCAATCTGTGCCTGCACTTCGTCAGGATAAAACCGCAATTCAAATTCACGAATAATCATTTCGATGTCTTGATCGGCTTTAATGACCTGAATATTTTTGTACTGTTTAACACCGGCGATGTGTTCACCTTTGGTGATGGCACAGATCCAGATATCATTCATATCACCCTTTTCCACCAAGGTCAGAATCTGCCGGAAGGTTTTGGCATTGGTGTCAAAATCAATAAACAACAAAGTGTGTTTTTGATCACGAATGCCGCGAGATGCCTGGATTCGTGACATGGCGTGCTGATAATTTAACGAACTTTGCACCTTCACCATGGCATGTTCTAAATCAGCGGTTAAACGTTTAAACAACACCGGATTTGTGTTGATTAAGACCGCCTGATACTGACTGATTTCAGCATGGTCAGAAGCGGTGTCATTCACAGATTTTGAAAATGGAATCTCAAACCAAAAAGTACTGCCCACACCCTTTTTGGACTCAACGCCCATCTTACCTTTCAACAAATCGACAATTTTATGGCTGATGGTTAAACCCAAGCCGGTACCGCCAAATTTACGGGTGGATGAGTTATCGCCCTGGGTAAA
>QQUO01000276.1 GCA_008501575.1 Pseudomonadota bacterium | reverse complement strand
ACTTTAGGGTTGATAAAATTCACCGCTTGATCAAAATCAGCCCAGCGCATGACTTTGGCGTATTGATAGAGGGTGTGATCCAGGTTTTGTTTTTTGCCCATGCGACCACCACAAGCTTGTAATAAATCCATAATTACCAATGCAATCAGTAATTTTTTCATTGTTATCAGCCGATTGAATAAAATAACATTATGCTATAAAAAAGATGATAAATCTAAAGTTAAGTATGCGAGTAGCCCGCAAAGAAATGCCTTTAAAAGCTGTGGTAGACTACAGCTTTTAAAGTTCAAAATAGATATGGCGGTGAGAACCTGTTTATGGTCAGTACTGATAATGTTATTGGTGGCCTGCACCTCTAAAAGAAGCTACCTTAATCCCATTTCCTCAGAGCCGGAATTTAACCGAATTGTGGTGGCCCTTGATTATGTCCACTTTGTTGATGGCCTTAATGAACTGATGGATTACGATTCAGAAAAGAATCAAGTACAAATCGAATCCCTCAAATTACAAATTACGAATGTCTTAAAAGAAAAGTATTATGATGTCGAATGGGCTTTAGTCACCAGTGGTGTTGGACTGCATCCTGATATGGCCTTTACACACGTTCGTGACGGCCAACGACATAATGAGATTTTGTATCCACCCTTTTATATCCAGAGTTCTTATCCCTTTCCGATACAAGACCAATTGATGGCCTCTTTTATGGATGCTCAACGAATTGCTTTAACACCGGCAACCAAAGATAATCAGAACTATTTACAACGGGTGCACCTTAAGTCCATCAATTTTCAGTCCTTGATGACGCCCGCCACTGATTCAGTTGGTGTTTTACACATTCGGGTGTTGGTGCCGCAGGTTTCTTTTCTAAAAAAACTGGGGTCAGGCGTGGTTTCGGTGGGAATTAGCTCCGGCAGTGTCAGCGGTGGCCATGTGGGCATAGGATTGCCACTGACTGCTGGCAATCAACCTTTGAGCACGGCTGTATTATTTGATAACAAAAATGGTCGTTTGCTGTGGAAAAATCAGCGTAATGGGGACATAAGCCGTTTACAAGATGATGGTATTCGATATTTTTTCAAAGCATTACCGGTTAAACCATAAAACCATCCGTTTTTAAGGATTGATTGGTTTTCACAAAAACGGTTTTCTGGTTGATAAACTCTTTAATACCGATACTGGATAATTCGCGACCATAACCGGAAATACCGGTGCCACCAAAGGGTAATCGTGGGTCGGATTTGACCAGTTCATTAATAAACACCGCCCCATCAGGGAATCGGTGTAGTTGTTTTAAAATTGCTTCGGGGTTTCGGGTACAAATGGTCACGCCCAGGCCAAAGCGGGTGGCGGCGGCGACATCCAGCGCATGTTCTGTGTTGTTGGCTTTATATATCGGTGCCACCGGACCAAAAGTCTCCTCTTGCATCAGCGGCATATCAACCGTTACATCGGTGACAATGGTGGCTTCAAAATACGTGCTGTTTTGTTTTCCGCCATAAATAATTTTTGCCCCTTGATTAACGGATCGTTGCAGTTGGTCAGCCAGTTCTTGAGCTAAATCTTCCCGAGCCATGGGGCCAAGGCGGGTGTCTTCACTTAATGGATCACCGAAATTCAGTTGTTTTATTTTATTTTGAAAACGCTGTAAAAACTCATCATAGATTGACGCTTCCACAATAAAGCGTTTAGCGGCGATGCAGCTTTGGCCGGTGTTTTGAAAACGGGCTGTCACTGCGGTGTCCATGATGCTGTCTAAATCGGCATCCGCCAACACCACAAACGCATTGGAACCACCTAATTCGAGCACTGTTTTTTTAATTTCCTGACCCGCTAAAGCGGCAATTATTCGGCCGGCTTTTTCACTACCGGTCAATGTCACGGCTTTTAATTTAGGTTGTTTGATTAACATTGCGGTTAGCTCATGATTGATAATTAAAGTCTGAAAACAACCTTCATCAAAACCGGCTTGATGAATTAATTCAGCGATTTTAAGGGCACATCCGGTAACATTTGAAGCATGCTTAAGCAGCCCCACATTGCCGGCCATTAAAGCCGGTGCGGCAAAACGAAATACTTGCCAAAAGGGATAATTCCATGGCATCACCGCCAGTACCACCCCCAAGGGTTCGTGCCGGATAAAGCTGGTGTGGGCATCGGTACTGATTATTTTGTCTGTTAAAAAATCTTCGGCAAATTCGGCATAATATTCGCAGACCCAGGCGCATTTTTCAATTTCAGTGCGGGCTTCCCTGATTGGCTTGCCCATTTCGTGGGTTATTAGTGTCGCCAATTCATCGCGTTGTTTTTTTAGTAATTTCGCCAATTTCAGCATTAAGTTAGCCCGTTCTTTAAAGGTGCTATGACGCCATCGATTAAAGCGGTCGTCAGCCAACTGTAAGGCCGTTAACATCTGGTCACGGCTGTGCATGGTATAGTCATTGAGCGTGGTGTGGTTGTATGGATTTAAGGTGGTGATTTGGCTCATGAATTTTATCTTGGTGTAAATCAATAATTATAATAACCCATCAGCCCTTAAGTCGCGGTTAAAAAAAGTGCCTGATTTCTTTCTTTAGAAATCTCTATTAACTAATGGAAATGACAATGGCATAATAAAGCCATCATCAATTAAGACAAGCCGATAACCCATGACTGAAATTTTTTCCAGCCAATCCACCGATTCATTTCGTGAATTACTGACGCTTGGACGTTGTAATTTATTGGTGTCAACATATCAAGCAGGGCAACTGGTGATGATTAGGCCACAGGGCCAGGGCATTAACACCCACTTTATGGCTTTTGACCGACCCATGGGCATTGCTAAACGTGCCAATGAATTTTCCGTGGGTGGTGCCGCCTCAATCACCACCTTTCGCAATTTAGCCGCCGTGGGCCCCAAAGTGGGTCAAGGGGAGCAAGTTGATGCCTGTTATTTGCCGCGCAAAAACCACATCACCGGTGCCATCGACATTCATGAAATGGGCTACGATAAACACCATAAACTGTGGTTTATTAACACCAAAATGTCCTGTTTAGCGACCCTGGATCAAGACCACAGTTTTAAACCCGAATGGCGCCCGCCTTTTATTACAGCTTATGATTTAACCGATCGTTGCCACCTCAATGGTTTAGGTTTTCGTGACGGGGTACCGCGTTATGTCAGTATGCTGGGTGCATCCGATGAACCCGGTGGTTGGCGGAAAAATAAAATTTCCGGTGGCCAGATTATGGATATCACGACAAACGAAGTGTTGGTGGATGGTTTGTGCATGCCGCATTCACCCAGATGGTATAAAAATTCCTTGTGGTTTTTATCATCCGGTTCCGGGCAGTTAATGCGCATGGAAAAAGGCAAGGCACCTGAGGTGGTGGCGGAATTACCCGGTTTTACCCGAGGTTTAGATTTTATTGATCGCTATGCCCTGATTGGTTTATCACAAATTCGAGAAAGTTCGACTTTTGCCGGTTTGCCCTTAACCAAACGGGTTGATCAGCGCCAAAGCGGGGTGTGGGTGGTGGATACCCAGACAGGCCAAATTGTTGCCTTTTTGGTGTTCACCGGTAATGTCCAAGAAGTGTTTGAGGTCAAGGTACTGCCCCATCAGTTTGCAGCCATTGTCGATGGCCAAAGCCCGTTTTTGGCCAGTTCTTATGAATTACCGGATGCGGTGTTGAAAAATTTGGCCCCGGCAGATCCGGTTCAAGCCCCATTAGAAGCGGCTTCTCGGGCCCATGTTAACGGCGATTTAGATGAAGCTTTAACACTGTACCAAGAGCTACTAAAACAGTACCCCGATCACCCGGTCACCAATCAGCAATACGGTGTTTGTTTACTGGATGCCAAAAAGTGGCAACAGGCGATTACCCAGTTACAAAAAGTCTTACAACGAAGTCCGGATAATGCCGAAGCCATGAACTCGCTGGGCTGTGCCTATCAAGAATTGGGTGAAGATAATCAAGCGATGCAATACTTTGATCAAGCCATTGCCACCGACCAACAGTTTGCTCTGGCCCATTACAATCGCGGCAAATTACTCCTGAAACAAAGAAATTACAGTGACGGCTGGCTGGAATACGATTGGCGTTGGCAGACACCACAATTTGTGCCGTTTAAATGCGATAAACCACAATGGCAGGGTGAAGATATTAGTGACAAAACCATTTTAGTCCATTCAGAACAAGGTAACGGTGATCACATTATGTTCTGGCGTTTCCTGCCGTTATTGGCCGAGCGCTGTAAAGAGGTGATTTACTTCGGACCGGAAAACCTGGCACCTCTGGTGGCCGAAATTCCCGGTGTGAGCCAAAGCCGTATTCCCGGTGCTTTGGATAGGGATTTATTTGATGTGTATTGTCCGTTGCTGAGTTTGCCCCGGCATTTGGGAATCACGCTGGAGAATTTGCCGGCACCGGAACGCTACCTTGAAATTCCCAAACAAGTGGTGGTCAGCGAACTCAAAGGTCAGCGTAAAATCGGCCTGGCTTGGGCCGGTGCCGCCTCACATGTTAACGAGTCGAATCGAGCCATACCATTGGCAGAATTAATGACCTTAACAGCGGGCATTGATGCCCGGTTTTATTCTTTACAAATGCCCTTAAGTAATGATGAGCGGGATTTGCTCAAACAGCACAATGTGATCGACTTAGAGCCGGAATTACCCGGCTATGCCCGTACAGCGGCTTTGGTTGATCAGTTGGATCTGGTGATTTCCGTGGACACCGCCATCGCCCATCTGGCCGCGGCACTGGGAAAAGAAACCTGGATTTTGCTCTGTACAAATGCCGATTGGCGCTGGCATGAATCCGGAGAAACCAGCGAATGGTATCCAACCGCGACTTTATTCAGGCAACAAGTAGCCGGGGATTGGAGTAAGCCCCTTAAATGGGTAAAAAAAATGCTTTAATCACGATAAAAGGGATTTTTTATTTTTGCTGATTGATGAAAATAATAAATCATCAGTTGATTCTTTATAAATTTCTTAAGAGATAAGTTCTCTTTCATTGATAAGCTTCTGGAATACGTTTTTCCGTTATTTTTCCTTTATAACCCGTTGTTGTCCTTAAACGACATGCAATGTCCAATGGTTGTCCAGATAAATAGTCTTTACTATTTCATAATTATGGCTGAGATTATTTTTAACTTTAAAAAAAGAGGTGCAAAATGGCAAACAATCGTAAAAAAAACAACCGTATTAAACAAACAGCATTGGTTTCGGCTTTATTGCTGGAATTATCAGGCGCTCAAGGGGCCACCATTCATGTCGATGGGATCACTTGCTCGTTTGCAGATGCCGTGGTGGCGGCCAATACCGACACAGCCACCGGTGGATGCAGCGCCGGTGCTGGTGCCGATGTTCTTGAATTAACCTCGCCGGTGATTAATGTCACTGCCAGAGCAGAAATTGAGTCAGATGTCACCATTAATGGCAATGGCGCCACCATTCAATCTGATGGTAGTGACTTTATGATGTTATGTGTGGGCTGTTATTCAAGCGGGCAATTAACCCTCAATGACACCACTGTTCAAGGAGGCTATAACTCAAACAACTGGGGGGCGGGCGTTAGGGTGTATGCGGGTTCTCTCAATATTAACCAATCAATCTTTACTAATAATTCAGGGGGTGCCGTTCAATTCAGCCCAGGCACTTCTGGAAGTATTGTCCAGTCGGTAATTTCCGGCAATAATGGTCTCGGCAATTATTTTTATTCCGGTGGCGTCTCTGTTTCGGGGGCATCGGTGACCATTGATGACTCAACCATCAGCAATAACTCGACCATTTCCACTTCTTCAGGCGGTGGTGGCTTATACATAGGTAATTATGGAGGTGCATTGGATTTAACCATATCTAATTCAACCATTAGCGGTAACACTTCAGATTTAAGAGGTGGGGGTATTTCGCACCAGGATTATGGCAACAGCTCCACGGTTGTATTGAATAATGTGACGTTGGTGGATAACTCCAGCAGTGCAGCAGGGGGTGGTTTATCCAACGATACCGCCACCATTATCTTGAATCAAACTTTGATATCAGGTAATTCGGGCACCGGTGGCTCTGAGATTGACTCAACCGGTGGTACGGTTACCGTTGATAATTACAATTTATTCGGTTTAAACAGCAACGCCGGCGTGGCGGGCGTGACTGTGGGTGCTTCAGATATCGTGCCGACAGTGGTTACGTTGGCTGAAATAATTGATGTTAATTTGGCTGACAATGGTGGCCCGACACCGACCCATAATTTAAATGCCAGCGGGCCGGCAGTGGATGTTATACCGGGTGCATCCTGTTTATTGGCCAATGATCAGACAGGCAATGTTCGGCCCATAGACGGTGATATGGATGGTCATTTTGATTGTGATGTGGGTGCGCTTGAATTTAATTTGGATATTATTTTCAAAAACGGTTTTGAATAAAACCTCAACCTAACTATCCTGGAAAGCCCGAATTATTCGGGCTTTTTTTGTTAGATTTTCTGTTTCCATTTTAAGTATAACTGAGGTAGTTGTTTGTCTGAAATGACACTTTATTAAACTATATTATTTGGTAATTCTTAAAGAGACCTTTGCATAATTCTGGGTTGGAGGAAAAAAGAGCTAAAATTTCACCAATCAAGGCATGAAATGCAATCTAATACGCCGTTATTAGTAAGTTTCATAACGCAGACTGGTGGAATTTTAGACTTTTTAACACGATTCACGATTTATGCGCAGGTCTCTTTAATTATTTCTTCTCAAACAAGTTCTCTTTCATTGATAAGCTTCTGGAATACGTTTTTCCGTTATTTTTCCTTTATAACCCGTTGTTGTCCTTAAACGACATGCAATGTCCAATGGTTGTCCTGATAAATATTCTGCGATATATCACAATAATAACTAATGAGATCATTTTAATTGTTTCAGAAAAGAGGTGCAAAATGGCAAAAAATATCAAAGCAAATAACCGTATTAAACAAACAGCATTGGTTTCGGCTTTATTGCTGGAATTAACGGGCGCTCAAGGGGCCACCATTATCGTCGATGGGACCACTTGCTCATTTGCAGATGCCGTGGTGGCGGCCAATACCGATACCGCCACCGGTGGATGCAGCGCCGGTGCCGGTGCCGATATTCTTGAATTGACCTCGCCAGTGATTAATGTCACTGCCAGGGCAGACATTGAGTCAGATGTCACCATAAATGGCAATGGTGCCACCATTCAATCTAATGGCAGTTATTTTATGATGTTAAGTGTAGGCTATTATTCAAGCGGCAAATTAACCCTCAATGACACCACTGTGCAAGGGGGTTATCACCCATATAACTGGGGGGCAGGGGTCAGGGCTTATAACGGTTCATTGAATATCAATCGTTCAACCTTTACCAATAATACCGGCGGCGCTGTTTTATTCAGCCCGGGTACCTCGGGAAGTATTAAACAATCAACTATTTCTGATAATCAGGGTGCCAATGCCGATTGGTATTCAGGTGCGATTTCGATTTCAGGGGCGAATGTCACCATTGAGGATTCCACCATCAGTAATAACAGCACAATTTCCACCAGTTCAGGTGGGGGTGGTTTGTATATTACCGATTATCTTAGTCCACTTCAATTAACCATAAGCAATACCACCATCAGTGGTAATACCGCGGAAAAATATGGCGGCGGTATTTGCCATGAGGACTCAGGCAATGGATCAACTGTGGTATTAAATAATGTGACCTTAATAAATAATCACAGCAATACCTATACGGGTGGTCTTTATAATGATAGCGCCAATATGACCATTAACCAATCATTAATCTCAGGTAATACCGCCACCGAGCCCGCAGGCACTGAAATTTATTTATTTGGAAGTGGTCAGATTGACGTGAACAATTACAATATTATTGGCTTAAACAGTAATGCCGGCGTAGCTGGGGTCAGCCTTGGTGCTTCAGACATTATTCCGACGGAAACTAGTCTAACAGATATTGTTGATGTTAATTTAGCGAATAATGGCGGTATGACGCCAACCCATAATCTTAATCCTACCGGGCCGGCTGTCGATGTTATTCCCAGTGCTTTTTGCCAATTAACCCATGATCAGACCGGGATAGCCAGGCCCATTGACGGCAATAATAATGGCACGACGGAATGTGATGTGGGTGCCGTTGAGTTTTATGTAGACATTATTTTCAAAGATGGTTTTGATTGACGAATTTGCTTACAGCCTTATTGAAAGCCCAATTTTCTTGGGCTTTTTTTATGGGTTAAGTTTTATTAGACTAAGATTGGCGCTTTGATTATTAAGTCCTGCCCTTAAGGATGATGAAGTCGGCATTCATTTGGCTGCAGATTTGTTGCGCCTTATTGCTGATGTGGTTGAGAACTTTTAATCGAGGTTGTTTATCGGCTTGATGGACTTGCTTACAAAGTTCCGGCCAGTTGATCGCGCTTTCAGCAGTCAATAATAAATCATCAGATTGTGGTATTCGCCAACGGATGTTGGCTTTGCCTATAACCACATCATTACTTAATTGTCTTTGTTCTAAATTGAATTTAATCAGTGACCAACCACAGACAGTCATCAGCGCGGCGCTGCTGCCACCGAAGATGGTTTGTTTGTCGTTGAGGTTGGGTTGGGCCGGTGCGCTGGCTGTGAGTTTATTGTCGTTGCAGCTGATTAATTGCAGTTGCATGAAGCGAACCAGTGGGATATTTTGATACAGGAATTCGTTAAAGTCCGCTAAAGCGCGGTGTGACATGTTACTGGTTGTCTCTGAGACCCGAGGGTAATAGTAAATCAAACATACCACCCAACCGGGAACGTTTGTTTTTTGTGTTTGCTTCTTTTTTAGCGGTGGCTGAGGATTGCTTGTTAACGTTTTTATCGTCTTGCTGATCATCTGCACTTATGGACGTGCCGGCAGAAAGCCATTGACCACTTTGTTCAGGATCATTCACAACTTCACCGGCGGCGACAAAAGCCGACCACATCAGTGCCAATAATATAAAAATAAATCGAGTTGTCATGAAGGCTAACACGGAACAAATTACTAATCGCGGTCATTTTTCTATAAAATAGCTGAAATTGCAAACATTCAAACCGTTTTTTTTAACATCAATTTTGGAGCATATGGGCGCCATGTCCACAATCGAATCTAAACACAAGCCAATTAATCAAGTGAAAAAACAACCGACAAATCATCGTTGGTTAATGGATTTGTCACAGCCGTTGGCGGTATTTACAGTGATTGTGATTACCCAAATGGTGGTGGTTGTTTATTCTTTGAGTTTTTTTAGTTTAAGTTTGGGGTACCTTAATCAACTGGCGGTGTTAAGCTTTGTGGCACAAATTTTGGCCATTAGTTTGGTGTTGTTATTGGTGTTGTTTCGTCAGCAATTAAATCGAATGTCGGCCATGACCGGGGTTGGTTTGGTGTTACTGTTTACCTGCGTGGTGACCACTGTATTCACCGGTTTTATCGTGTGGGTGGACCGGGTATTGATGTTCCATTATGTGCAAGATGGTGGATTAACCATCGTTAAAGTGGTGGTGGCCACGGTTCTGACCATGTTGCTTTTGTTGCGTTATTTTTATGTCCAAAACCAATGGCAACAACAAATTAAAGCACTGGCGGAAGCACAAATGAATGCCCTTCAGGCCCGCATCAAGCCTCATTTTTTATATAACTCCCTTAATTCCATTGCCAGTTTAATTGCCATCGATCCACAGGCTGCTGAACAAGCGGTGATGGATTTGTCCGGTCTGTTTCGAAAGGCGTTTACCCAAAGACATGAAAACATGACCAGCCTTGCGAAAGAATTGGCTTGGGTTAATCAATACCTGGCGATAGAGAAACTGCGTTTAGCTGATCGATTACAGACTGATATTCAAGTGGAACCGGTATTATTGGCGCATCGCATCCCGATGCTATCCATACAGCCGTTAATTGAAAATGCCGTGATTCACGGTATTGCGCATTTAGCTGACGGTGGTTGTATTGAGTTGGTCGTAAAACGTGATCAGCAAAAAATACGGATAACTGTCAGTAATCCATTTAATGCTGATCGGGTGACAAGTGGTAGCGGCACGGCTTTGGGCAACATCAGGTCACGTTTGGCATTACATTATGGCGATGAAGCGAGTTTGACAACCAATCACAATGCCGGTTATTTTCGGGTACAAATGGTGATACCGTTATGAATATTTTAATTGTGGATGATGAGCCATTGGCAAGGCGGCGTTTGGCCGGCTTATTGTCCCATTTAGGTTCTTATCAAATCAGCACGGCTGACAATGGTGAGCAGGCCTTGTCGATGGTGGCTGAACAATACCCTGATGTGGTCTTTATGGACATTGAAATGCCGGTGATGAATGGCATGGAAGCGGCCAAGATTATCAGCCGGGAGTATCCCCAAACGGCGATTATTTTTTTGACCGCCCATGAGGAATTTGCATTGCCGGCTTTTGATGTAAAAGCGGTGGATTATTTATTAAAGCCGGTGGCCAGTGAGCGTTTGCAACAGGCTTTGCAACGTCTAAATGTGAGTGAGCAGGTTTATCTCAGTGTTAAAGATGGCGGTCGCTTGTTGCGATTACCGGTGGATCAGATTATTTGTTTACAGGCTGAAGATAAATATGTCACTGCATATTTAAAAAATCGCCATTATTTATTGGATCAAAGTTTGACGGAATTAGCCCATTGTTATCCACAATTGATTAGAATACACCGCAGCTGGTTGGTCAACATCCATCATTTGCGGGGTGTTGACGTGGACCATAGCCAGCAAGCTGTGGCTTTGTTAAAAAAAACGGACATCAGACCACCCATTAGTCGACGACAACTGTCAGAAGTTAAAAAACATATACAAATATAAACATGAATAAAAAAATATTGACCATAGCCACCCGTGATTCGGCCTTGGCTATCTGGCAAAGCAAACATGTGGCTGCCGCCATTGAAGCGCAGACCGACTTCAAAACCCAATTACTGCCGATGACCACCGAAGGGGATCGTCGCTTGGAAGTTACCTTAAGCAAATTAGGTGGCAAGGGTTTGTTTTTAAAAGAGCTCGAGCAGGCCATGCTGGCAAAAGAAGCCGATATTGCTGTACATTCAATGAAGGATGTACCGGCCGCCATGCCACCGGAGTTTCAGATTTGTGCGGTGTTGCAGCGGGCTGATGCCAGCGATGCTTTTGTGTCGAATCATTACAATGCCTTAGAGGAATTACCAGATGGTGCGGTGGTGGGAACTTCCAGTTTACGCCGGCAGGCACAGTTATTGTCTGTGCGACCGGATTTACAGGTCAAGCCTTTGCGGGGCAATGTTAATTCTCGCTTACAAAAACTCGATGATGGTCAATATGCCGCCATTATATTGGCTTCTGCAGGTTTAATACGCCTGGGTTTTGCAGAGCGCATCGCCGCACGTTTAACAACACCACAATGGTTGCCGGCGGTATCACAAGGAGCCATCGGAGTGGAGTGTTTAGCGAGTAATGTGGAATTAGCCGAGGCATTATCTGTGTTAAACCATGAAGATACTTTACTCAGTGTGCGTGCCGAGCGGGCTTTGAATTTAACTTTAGAAGGTTCTTGTTCAGTGGCCATAGGGGCTTACGCTGAAGCCCTGGCAGATCACAGTATTCACCTCAAAGCAGCGGTCTTTAGCCCGGATGGTGAACAGGTATTAACAGCACAACAACAAGGTTACGATCCGGAATCTTTGGGTCAGGTGGTGGCTGAAGACCTGCTGGCTCAAGGTGCGAAAAAAGTTCTGGCATTGAGTGAACAGGCATGACCACCGTTGTTATCACGCGACCGCAAAACCGCATAAATCAAACTCAAAAGGAATATCAACAAGCTGGGTTTGAGGTCTTGGCGATGCCTTGTTTTGCGGTACAAACCAACACTGAAGTAACAGCTGAACAGTTGGCTTACGCTGAACAGGCACCTTTGATACTGATTTTTAACAGCAATGCCATTAAGCATTTGTTGTTGTTGAAACCGGATTTTACTTTGTCCGAAGACACCACAGTGATGGGTGTTGGTGAGGGAGTGGCAGCGTATTGGCGAGACCATTTTGAACAACCCATTATAACTCCGGCTTCTCAAGATTCTGCCGGTATGATGGCCTTGTTAGATCATTATCAACCGGATAGATTGGTGATTTTAACGGCCGCCGGTGGGTTAGATTTAGTCCGTCGATATTGCATCAGCCAGCAAATTCACTACCACCAAATCAACACCTATCAACGGCAGCCATTGCCACTCAACTTTGAACCGCTTGCGGCCCAATTGCATCAGCAAAAACAGCCGATATTAACGGCCACCAGTGGCCTGATTCTGCAGCATTTTTGGCAACAATGTCCAGAAGCCTTAAGACCTGAAATCTGCCGCTTACCGCTAATCAGTGGCGCTGAACGAATCAGTGGTATCGCGCAAGATTTGGGTTTTCAGTTTGTCTATACAGCCAAGAGCCCGGCAAATGCCGACATGATTGCAACACTGCAACAACAGATAAGTCATTAATAGACCGGTTTAAATTAGAGTTATAAAAAATCCAGTGGCCGTGCCCTTTGCCAGCGCGCCTGGGTGATTATATAGTCTCCGCTGCGCCGTTCAAAGGTGACATGAAAAGTCATGAGATCTGCATTAACTTTGGCCAAATCCGCCAAACTAAATTCAGTTGCTGCCATGGCCACCGCCAGATGCACCTGCGCGCTGCTATCGCTTTCATTCAACCACTCGATGTTTTTCAGTTGCGGGTGGATATGTACTGAGCTGCGACCCATCAGGCGTATCCGCAACAGGCGTTCGATGTCTTTTATGCCCCAGCTGTGCTCGGTTTGAACGTCATCACTGATGTGCGCCATAAAATCATCCACATGCTTATTTTCCAGCGCGGTTTCCATGGCCTTGATGAGCTTGATGATTTGTTCATTTTTATCAATTTTTTGCTGTCCACAACCGGCAACTAACAGGCACATTACAATGATTGCAAGCCACATGTTAACAGGCCCGTTTACGCACTTGATCATAATTTCTATTTTAAATTGATAACGTACATTGTATCATGAGCTTAAATCACAAAACCTTCATTTTGGGAGAACTTTATGCGTCCGTATGTGTTGTTATTGACACTGGTTTTAAGCGGTTTTGCCGTGGCCCAGTTGCCTGAAAGCGAATCAGAAAACACCACCCAAGACCAGGCACAAAAAAATGAATTAAGCCAGTTATTGGGGCAAAAAAAGGCCGACAAGCCGGAAGTCAATCAGGTTAATGTGATTATCAAAAAAAATCAAATTGTTGAGGAATACCGGCATAAAGGCGAACTCATTATGGTCAAAGTTATTCCTGCAGAAGGGGTGCCTTATTATCTCGATCCACAAGCAAGGAATAAACGCACCGGCGCTCACAGTGATCTCATTAATAGTGGTGTTGAGCCGGTATTTTGGGTGATTAAAAGGTTTTAAGCATGACTGTCAGACAAAAATTTCTGGTATTGCTGGTGGTAATACCGGCATTAACGGTGTTGTGGGCACAATTTTGGCCAGGTGCCTGGTGGTTGTTTGTTATTTGGCTGCCCCTGGCTGTGATTGGCTTGTGGGATATGTTTCAAACCAAACAAACACTGCGCCGATTATACCCGGTTCTTGGTCATTTCCGTTATCTGTTGGAATCATTTAGAACCGAAATCCAACAATACTTTATTGAAACTGATTTAAGTGGTAAACCGGTTAACAGAGAACATCGGGCCTTGGTTTATCAACGTGCCAAAGGGCAACGCGATACCCGGCCGTTTGGTACCATTTTAGATGTTAATGACGAAGGATACGAATGGATTAATCATTCCGTGTCACCGGCAAAAATTAAATATTACCACCCACGGGTAACCATTGGTGGCAAGGATTGTAAGCAGCCGTATCAAGCCTCATTGTTGAATATTTCAGCCATGAGTTATGGTTCATTGGGACACAATGCCATTGAAGCGCTTAATTTAGGGGCCAAACGGGGTGGTTTTGCACACAATACCGGGGAAG
>QQUO01000099.1 GCA_008501575.1 Pseudomonadota bacterium | reverse complement strand
TCGCTTCTTAAATCCTCCGGATTTAAACCGCAATGAATTTTAAAATTATTGCCTAAACGACCCCAGGCGTGCTCCTTCAACCACTCGGACACCTCACCGCAAGGGTTGTGGATTTTACCTGTTTTCGCTGGCAAATGGAACAGTGATTGTTAAATCGCAGTGCTTTTGGTATGAGGCTTGTTAAAAGTTAATCAACTCAGGCGTATTATAGTTGTCAATTCAACTTTATTAATGAGTTTGTATTAGATGAATGATAAATGATGTGTCGAGAGGGATGGATCAAATACGTCCTGTATTTGCCCCTGTGGGCGCCTGCGGCGTCAAAATTCTTTCCAGAAGAATTTTTCGAACCCTCGATAAGCTATTAACCTATACACAGGCTAAGGTGAAAATTCATCGCTTCTTAAATCCTCCGGATTTAAACCGCAATGAATTTTAAAATTATTGCCTAAACGACCCCAGGCGTGCTCCTTCAACCACTCGGACACCTCACCGCAAGGGTTGTGGATTTTACCTGTTTTCGATGGTAAATGGAACAGTGGATATTAAATGACAACGTCAATTTGAACAATACAGCAGGTGTAAAGGCCACAATGGATGGTGTCTTTGTAATAAAGGAGTTATTTAAGGGGTGTTTTCAAGACCTTCGCGCAGGCGACTGCTGCCCATCACTTCAGAGGCTTCAATAACCACCATTATGGCATCAGGGTCGATGGTTTTAACCAATTTTCTTAGTTGTGGTAAGCGACGGGCGTGGACCACCACAAACAGTATTTGTTTGTTCTGTTGTTGGTTAAAACTGGTGCCTGGCAATAGGGTACCGTCACGGTGTAGTTGTTGTTGGATGGCTTGGCTGATGGCCTGGTATTGATCTGATACGATATGGACAATTTTTTCACTGACAGCGCCTGTTAACAGCTTATCGATAACTTGGGCGGTGACATAAATACTAATCATACTCCATAAGAGTTGTTCCATATTGCGAAATATTATGCCCACCGCCAGCAGTATTGTCATGTCCATGAACAACACGGTTTGTGCGGGCCGGATGCGGGTGTATTGTGCCAATATGCGGGCAACAATGGAGGTGCCACCGGCAGAAGCCTGGGCTTTGAGCACCAAAGTGATACCGATACCAGCCAAAATACCGCCATAAAGGGTTGATAATAATAAGCTGTGCAATTCAGGAAATGGCACATAAGCGGCCATCAAATCAACCAAAACAGCAGTAATAATCATGGTGATAATGCTGCGAATGGCAAAACCTAAATCTACAAAATGAAATCCGGCAATCAGGAGTGGAATATTGACCAGTAACATGGCCAAGCCCAATGAGATGTCACTGAGAAAGTAGATGATCATGGCCATGCCCGGTGTGCCGCCGGTCAATACTGTGGCCGGTACCAGGAATAATGAAATGGCGGCGGCCATGAGCATTGAGCCCAGTATGATTTTTGCCAGATTTTTACTTTCTTCGAACCAATTAATACGCGGCTGAGTCATGTTGTTTATTTTATGCACCTTCAGCTTTATCCCATAATCGCATTAATCCTTGTTGGGCAGTGGATGCCACCAATTGGCCGTTAATGTCAAATACATGGCCGGTGGCAAACCCCCGGGCTTCTGAAGCGCTGGGGCTGTCGCAATCATACAGCAACCAGTCATCTATTTTCAGCGGTCGATGAAACCACATGGCATGATCCAAACTGGCAAACTGTAGTCGTGGGTCTAAATATGAAATACCATGGGGTAGGGTGGCGGTTGATACCAAATGATAATCTGATACAAAGGTCAATAAAGTGCGATGGATGATTTGATCATCAGGAAGTGGTGATCGGGCCCGAAACCATATTCGTTTAATTGGATCTTTCGGGGTTTCATCAAAAGGATCAACATCATTAACAAAGCGAAATTCAAAGGGCCCTTGGGTGGTTAAAGTGCGTCGCATACGGGGTGATAGCTGACGTATTTTATCTATCGGAATCAGGGTTTTTTCCGTGAGCTCATCTGGTTTTGGTACGTTTGGCATGGGTGCTTGATGGTCGAACCCGGTTTCATGTTTTTGAAATGAACAAGACATAATGAGTATGGTTTTTCCATTTTGTATGGCGGATACGCGACGGTTACTAAATGTTCGTCCATCTCTTACCCGCTCGACTTCAAAAATCACCGGCTTATGACAATCGCCTTCACGCAGAAAATAGGCATGTAAAGAATGTACCTCATGATTTTTAGTGGTCAAATAGGCGGCTTTTAAGGATTGTGCCAATACCTGACCACCAAATATACGGCCCGTACCGATGTCCAGTGATTGGCCACGAAACAGATTTACTTCTAAAGTTTCTAACGCGAAGTAATGAAGTAGTTTTTGAATGTCATTTTGCTGATTTGTCATAGTTTTTGGCATGGCTTCCAATATTAATTAAACGGGTATTTTGCATCACAGTTTGCCAGGGAAATAAAGGGCCCGGATCAATTTTACGCGCGACTGAAACAGATTCATCGTTTTCAGCGGGAATGCTTCGTCGGTCTAAATCTGCATGTCCCACAATATGCTTTAAATGTGGCAATTGTTCCGTTAAATGGTTTATGAGTATGATAAGTGCTTTAATTTGTGGGTCAGGATATGATTCAGTGGGCAATTGGTGGTCACTGTGGTACCAATGTGGGTACCGGCCCTGATTAACGAGTTCAATACCGATACTGTTTTGATTATAACCTTGGACATGATGGGCAACACGGTCTAAACTGATCCATTGTTCTGTATGGCCGTTACGGTCAATGTAAAAATGGCCACTGTTGCCGGTACCACTTTGATATAAAATCTTTTCACCATAGTTGCGTGCCATCATTAGATCCGGTAGCTCGGTACAATGTATAACCAGTAAATCAATGTTAAACAGAGCCCGTTGAGTCAATTGTTTGTCATAAGCTAACTTATGTTGAATAAGATTCACGCCGGAAGTGCTTGAAAAAAACGTTATTTTAGCAAAATTACCCATAAAGTGACATGTTAGAGTCGGCTATATATATTCAATATAGTGCCCCGGCTTCAGCTGTGGTAAAATCTCGTTATAGCATTTGCATTAACGTTTAAAAACCTTTAGAATTCGCCGGCTATGGCTCAGTCACTACCAGAATCCATTGATTTAAATGCCGCGGTCAGAAACCGGTGGCAACTAACCGGTCAAATCAAGTTATCTGATTTGCAAAGAATGCCGCACGAATTGCTGCATTCAGAAGACGCTTTAATTGAATATGACATTCAATTTCAAACGTCACAAGCAGTTTTGGGTGAAGCAGTTATCGCGGTTAAAGGTGAACTTGAATTAATCTGTCAGCGCAGTTTAGAGCCTTTTTCCTATCACATTGAAAAACAAAGTACCGTTGGTTTTATTAGTGATGTTGAGGATGAAGCCAAATTACCAGCAGATGTTTTGGCCACCTGGGTGGAGGACATGTTGGTGGACCCCAAAGCGCTGGTGGAAGATGAGATTTTATTATTGATTCCGGATTATCCAAATAAGGCCGGAGCCGAATTAGACAGCAAATACCTCAGTAATGATTCTGAGGGGCCGGAAAGCGAAGATGACAATCCATTTTCCGTGCTAAAAGATTTAAAGTAATTTTGGAGAACCTAAAATGGCAGTACAAAAAAGTCGAAAAACCCCTTCGAAAAGAGGCATGCGACGTGCTCATGATAAATTAAAAACCCGCACATTATCTGTGGAAGCTGAAACTGGTGAAACGCATTTGCGTCACCATGTCAGCCCGGAAGGTTTTTACCGTGGTAAAGAAGTGATTCAATTCGAGCCAGTTATCGAAGAGTAATCGGCTGATTGCCTGTGTTTGTGTCGGTCGTCAATGACGGCGTAAAACGAATTAATTTATCGTCAAAGGGTGAATCAATGATTTACCCTTTGTGCTTTCTGGTGGGCCAAAAATGACCTGTATTGCGGTTGATTTAATGGGTGGTGATGCACCGGTTGTGCAACGTTTTGAGGCATTGCTTAAATTTGCCAAAAAAAACCCGACGATAGATATTTTGGTTTTTGTAACAACACCTTTCGCACAACAATTAAAACAACAAGCCACTCGCTTGCCCGATAATTGGGTTACCGAAGTCTGTGCCTCACAAATTATGATGTCGGAAAGCCCTTTGGCGGCACTGCGAAACAAACAGGACAGCAGCCTGTCTTTAAGTATAAAAGCGCTTCATCAGCACCGTGCCGATGCAGTACTGACTGCCGGTAACACAGGTGCTTTAGTGGCATTTTCTAAACACTGGTTAAAGCTTATCAGCCCCATTGAACGCCCCGCTTTGGCCACTGTACTACCGGGAAAACCCAAACCGACTTTATTGCTTGATGTTGGCGCCAGCTTAGAATACCGGGCTGAGGATTTTCTCAATTTAGCGGAGTTGGGGGTGCAAATGGCGCCATTGTTAATGGCCAATCTAAAAAACCCTGAAGTGGCTTTGTTAAATGTTGGAACTGAACACATTAAGGGTCATGACACCATTCAGCAAGCCGATCGATTACTACAGCAATCAACCCTTAATTATGCCGGTTTTTGTGAAGGCAGTGATTTGTTTAACGGCCGCCATGATGTTATTTGTTGTGATGGCTTTGTCGGCAACATCACATTAAAGGCTTGCGAAGGCTTGATTAAAAACCTGCAGGTAAATAGTCCCCGCTTAAATTGGCGTCGTTGGATTCCGGGTTTTAAAGCTGTTAATTTAAACCCCGCGCAATATAATGGTGCCTTGCTGCTCGGATTAGACGGTTTAGTGGTTAAATCACATGGTCACTCAGATGCCATGGCTTTTTATCACGCCTTACAACGAACCGCTGATTATGTCGGTACATTTAAACAAGACCTTACAAAAACAATAAGAGATTCAAAATGAGAATATACTCTAAAATCACCACCACCGGCAGTGCCTTGCCGGCTAAAATTTTGACCAATGCCGATTTAGAAAAAATGGTGGATACGGATGATCAGTGGATACAAGATCGCACCGGAATTAAACAACGACATGTGGTTGTGGCAGGGGAAACCACCTCCACATTAGCCACCCAGGCGGCTAAACAAGCACTTCAACGGGCTGACATGACAGCGGCTGAATTGGATTTGATTGTGGTCGGCACCACCACCCCTGACTTGGTGTTCCCAAGCACAGCCTGTTTAGTTCAAAAAGCTTTGGGATGTCCGGGTATTACGGCATTCGATGTGAATGCGGCTTGTAGTGGTTCAATTTATGCCTTGGGTGTGGCCGATAAATTTATCCAGTCCGGACAACATAAAAAAGTGTTGGTGATTGGTGCTGAAACCTTAACTCGTATGGTGGACTGGACCGATCGTGCCACCTGTGTATTATTCGGTGATGGTGCCAGTGCCATTATTTTGGAACCGTCATCAGAACCCGGTATTCTTTCCACACATCTACATGCCGATGGTTCTCATGATGATTTGCTGAATGCCACAGTGGGCGTTTCAAGTGGGCTGAAAAATGAACCCAACGGTGGCTTAAAAATACGCATGAAAGGCAACGAGGTGTTTAAAACAGCGGTACGCACTTTGGGAAAAATAGTGACGCAAACCTTAAAAGCCAATAACATGAAAAAGAGTGATGTGGATTGGCTCATTCCTCACCAGGCCAATTTGCGCATCATTGCAGCCACCGCCAAAAAGCTTAATATGGATATGGATCAGGTGATTGTGACTGTCGATAAACATGGTAATACTTCGGCTGCATCGGTGGGATTAGCCTTAGACGAAGCGGTGACATCAGGTAAAATTAAACGCGGTGAAATACTTTTATTAGAGGCTTTTGGCGGTGGTTTTACTTGGGGATCGGCGCTCATTAAATATTGATAATATCGCTGCATATTCACAGCCAGATTATTAAATCGTGGAGTTATTATGAAATTAAATCAACAAGTTGCACTGGTGACCGGTGCCAGTCGTGGGATTGGTCAGGCCATTGCTAAAACACTGGCGGAAGCCGGTGCCATTGTGGTTGGAACAGCCACCAGTGAACAAGGTGCGCAAGCCATCGGTGATTATTTAGCCGTTTACAATGGTGAAGGGCGGGTTCTTGATGTCACCTGTGAGGACAGTGTGCAACAATTGCTGGATGATTTAAAAAATTCAGTGGGTTTACCACAAATCCTGGTAAATAATGCCGGTATCACCGAAGACAAATTGTTGATGCGGATGTCATATGCAGATTGGCAGCGTGTCTTGGACACCAATTTATCGGCCATCTACCGTATGAGTAAGGCATTTATTCGTGGCATGATGAAAGCCCGCAGTGGTCGCATTATTAATATTGGTTCAGTGATAGGCTCCATGGGCAATGCCGGTCAAAGTAATTATGCCGCGGCCAAAGCCGGATTAATTGGCTTTTCCAAAGCCCTGGCACAAGAAGTGGGTGGCCGTGGTATTACTGTCAATGTGGTGGCGCCGGGTTACATTCAAACGGATATGACCGCAGATTTACCGGAAGATCAAAAAGCCGCCCTGATGGATAAAATACCTTTACAGAAGCTGGGTGAAACGGATGACATTGCTCAAGCGGTGCTATTTTTAGCGGCCCAGTCAGGTCGTTATATTACCGGTGAAACCTTGCATGTCAATGGCGGCATGTATATGAATTAGTGGACGGAATTACCGGCAGTAACTATAAACTGAAACAGACGTTCGATATAAATATGCTTATTTAGCGATTCGCGGGGCAATTATTGGTGGAAAAATACCTTAAGCTTGCATACAATAGACTTTTTTGACACAGGTAATGAACACATGAGTGACATTGAAAATAAAGTTAAAGAGATTGTTGTTGAACAATTGGATTTGGATGTGAGTGCATCAGAATTAAATAACAGCGCTTCATTTGTTGATGACTTAGGCGCTGATTCATTGGACACTGTCGAATTGGTCATGGCTTTGGAAGAAGAGTTTGAATGTGAGATTCCCGAAGAAGATGCCGAGAAAATTACCACAGTTCAACAAGCCATTGACTATGTAACAGCCAACGTTTAAATTATTATCGTCGATGGTTCATAGTACATTTAAAGCCGCGTTTTACGTGGCTTTTTATTTGCCTAAAATGAAAATATTTTATGGGGACAAACATGCAAAAACGTAGAGTGGTGGTTACCGGTATGGGTATTGTGTCACCGGTGGGTAACAAATTGGCAACGGCATGGGAAAACATAATTAACGGCGTCAGCGGTATTGGCCCCATCAGTCATTTCGACACCACTGATTTTGCCGCAAAAATAGCCGGTGAAGTTAAAGATTTTGATGTGTCGAAGTACTTATCGGCCAAAGAGGCCAAAAAAATGGATCCCTTTATTCACTATGCCTTGGCGGCCGGAATTGATGCCTTTGAGGATGCCAAGCTACAAGTCACTGAAGACAATGCGGAACGTATTGGTGTCTATATTGGGGCCGGCATTGGTGGTATTTTGGGTATTCAGGAAACCACGGAAACATGGTTGCAAAAAGGACCCAGGCGGATATCACCCTTTTTTATCCCCAGCACCATCATCAATATGGCATCCGGAAATTTAAGCATTAAATATGGTTTAAAAGGTCCAAATTTAGCCATGGTGTCCGCTTGTAGTTCAGCCACCCACAGTATCGGCATGGCTTATCGCAGCATCCAGTACGGTGATGCGGATGTGATGATTTGTGGGGGTGCTGAATACGCCTCGACACCCATTGCCATTGGTGGATTTTCACAATCAAAAGCCCTGTCGACGCGTAATGATGAACCAACCAAAGCTTCACGACCCTGGGATCAGGAACGCGATGGCTTTGTTTTGGGTGACGGTGCCGGTGTGCTGGTGCTAGAGACTTTGGAGCATGCCCAGGCACGGGGAGCAAAAATATACGCTGAAATGATTGGTTTTGGCATGAGTTCTGATGCCCATCACATGACTGCACCCTCGCCGGGTGGCGAAGGGGCGGCGCGCTGTATGGTTAATGCCATTAAAGATTCAGAATTGGCCGTCCAGGATTTTAATTACATCAATGCCCATGGCACATCCACACCGCAGGGAGATGTCGGTGAAAGTGATGCCATTAAAACGGCATTTGGCGATCATGCTTATAATTTGGCAGTCAGTTCCACCAAGTCCATGACTGGTCATTTGTTGGGCGCAGCGGGCGGTGTTGAAGCGGTATTCAGTGTCTTGGCTATTCGAGATCAAATCTTACCGCCCACCATTAATTTGGACAATCCTGATTCAACATGTGATTTGAATTATGTGCCGCACCAAGCCCAACGGGCCGTCATTAATGCCGTAATGTCCAACTCTTTTGGCTTTGGTGGTACCAACGGTTCAATTGTATTTGCGAAAATGGATGACTAAACCACCTCCATCGGTGGTAAAAACCATTGATTATCGACCTGTGTTGGTTAACTTAGCGGCTGCGGATAAAGAATTTTTTCCGGGTTTGCTGGAAAGCCAGGCCGGCACTGGTGACAATGCCCGTTATGATATCTTATTCGCCGACCCGGTTGAAATTATGGTGGCCACCACTGTAGACCAGGTGCAGCAATTATTGGAATTAATCGACTGCCAACCTGCACAAGAATCGCAGCCATTGCCTTTTGATCATGGTTGGTTGGTGTATTTATCTTATGAAGCTGCGACCCAGTGGCAACCCAAATTAACAGCCCCGGACAATGGCCAAATTTTGGCGATGGCCATGCGCTGTAATGGTTCAGTGGTGTTCGATCGAGTCACTGATAAAACCCATTTGTGCGGCATCTCTCAGCGGGTCATTGATAAAATTGAACAACGCCTGGCAATCGGCCATGTCGACCCGATTAGACATAATCAGTTTCATTTTGATTCGGTTGAAGCCGCCGATGATTTTCAGCAAGGCATTAAAATCTGTCAGCAATACATTCGACGTGGTGATATTTATCAAGCCAATTTGTCACGCAGGTGGCACTATCACAGTACCGATAAAAATGTTTGTGCAGCCGCTTTATTTGTGCGTCTGAAAGAAGCCAATCCAGCACCTTTTGCGGCCTTATTTCAATACCGTGACTGGGCTGTCGTTAGCTCATCGCCGGAACGATTGTTTAATGTCAAAGCAGGTCAGGTCAGTACCCGACCAATTGCCGGGACTCATCCCCGTGTGCGAGACTTTAAATCTGATCAATTACAAATTAAACGCCTTATTTCCGATGATAAGGAACAGGCTGAGCATATTATGTTGGTTGATTTGGAACGCAACGACATAGGTCAAGTGAGTCAATCCGGGACAGTTGTGGTCGATGAATTTATGGTGGTGGAAAGTTATCCCCATGTGCATCATATCGTGTCAAATGTGGCAGGCCGCTTCCGCACTGATATGATGATATCCGATGTTATCAAAGCCTTATTTCCCGGGGGTACCATTACTGGCTGTCCGAAGCTGCGATGCATGCAAATCATTGCTGAAATTGAACAACGGCCCCGTGCCGCCTACACCGGAAGCATTGGTTACATTAGTCACCATGGTCAGGCAGATTTTAATATCCTCATTCGCAGTTTGTCTCTGCAGGGACAAGCACTGCAATTTAATGCCGGTGCCGGTATTGTGTATGACTCTGATGCCAGTAAAGAAACCGAAGAAACTGAGCACAAAGCAAAAGGCTTGGTGCGGGCCCTGTCGTCATGATTATCGCCGCATCATTTGATTTGCATGATGAAACCATGTGGGAAAACCGTGCTTTAATGTACGGTGATGGGGTGTTTGAAACCATCCGGCTGGTTCATAATCGAATGCCCTTATGGGCATGGCATCAGCAGCGGTTACAACAATCTTGTGCTTATTTACAGATTAAAACCCCGGATTTAAAGGCCATGGCCGGGCTTATTCAAGATCAGGCCACTGAATCCAATGCAGTCATTCGATTAACCGTATTTCGTCAACAAGCAACAAGGGGTTACCAACCCCACAGCCATGCCTGTGAATGGTTGATGAGCCAACACCCTTACCAACCGCAAAGCCATCGGCAGACCCTGGCATTGGCCGATCAAAGGCTGACACCTCAGCCCATATTAAGGGCAATGAAACACCTGAATCGTTTGCCTCAAATACTTATTGCCAATGAGCTTTGTGACAAAAAAGTTGATGATTTAGTGGTACTTAATCAACAAGATGATGTGATTGAAACCACCTGCCAAAATCTACTTGTTATTAAAAATAACCAGATTTACACACCTGATATGCAATATTGTGGGGTTGAAGGCGTGGCTTTATCCTGGTTAAAACGACAGTTGGCGCTCAACACTGTAAAATTAAAATTACAGGACATTAAAGATTCTGATGCCGTGATGACGGCCAATGCGATACATGGTTTTCGTGTGGTTAAAAGCATTAAATCCTTGGGCTCATTCCAGATAAATCACCCAATTTGCGATAGAATACACAGTCTTTGGCAACATCTGATTGATTAAAATGACATGAAATCTTTGATTTATAAAATAATGGCTTTATTGGTGATGCTTGTTGTGTTGCTGACGGTTGTTTTTTATTACCAGTATCAACAATTTCTTATCACCCCTGTTTTTAATGCCCCTGAAACCAACTTAGACATCCAACGGGGTGATTATTACCGTCAATTAATCACCCAAATCAAACAAAAAAACGGTCATGGAAAATCATGGCAATGGCAATTACTGGGGCGTTGGCACGGCTATGACAGCCAAATAAAAAGTGGTGAATACTTATTCACTAAACAAGACACTCCCCGACAAATATTGGATGCCATTGCTGTTAATCGTGTGATTAGATATTCCTGGACCATTATTGAAGGCCAAACCTGGCAGCAAGTGCAGCAGCAATTGCCACAGCTTAAAGTCAGTAAACGCTTATTGAGTGATAAAACAGATGCAGAAATAATTGATTTATTGAATATTGATGCACCAGCGATGGAAGGGCAATTGTTACCGGAGACTTATTATTATACCCGTGATGACAGCGATTTAATGGTGCTATCAAGGGCCCATCAAGCATTACAAAAAGTCCTGCAAGAAGCCTGGCATGAGCGACAATCGGATGTGCTTTTAAAAAATCCTTATGAGATGTTGATTATGGCCTCCATCATTGAAAAGGAAACGGCGGTGGCCGCAGAAAGAAATATTATATCCGGCGTATTTAATCGCCGGTTACAGAAAAATATGCGCTTACAAACTGACCCCACTGTAATTTATGGGGTGGGCCTGGAGTATGCGGGTGATATTACATATCAGCACTTACGTACCGACACGCCGTACAATACCTACACCCGACATGGGTTACCACCGACACCAATTGCCATGGCGGGTGCTGAATCAATTTATGCCGCCGGCCAGCCCAATCAGGGTAAACAATTGTATTTTGTGGCCAGTGGTGCCGGAGGTCATGTGTTTAGTGAAACCTACCAGCAACACCAACAAGCTGTAAAAAATTTTTTAAAGGAACAAAATGACAACTAAAGCCCGCTTTATCACCTTAGAAGGTTCCGAAGGTGCTGGTAAGACCACCGCATTAAATACCATCAAAAATCAATTGGAACAGTGGCAGGTGCCTTTTATTGTGACCCGTGAACCCGGTGGTGAAGTGACTGCTGAGTTGATTCGTGATATTTTGTTACACACTGAACATCTTGAGGCGATGACCGAATTATTGTTGATGTTTGCGGCCCGTAATGAACACGTAAAGAAAGTGATTCGACCCAGTTTAGATCAGGGAACCTGGGTTGTTTCTGATCGTTTTGTGGATGCCAGTTTCGCCTACCAGGGATTTGGTCGGAAGCTCGATTTGGCGTTGATTAAACAATTGGAGCAATTAACCGTGGGCAATACCCAGCCCGATTTGACCTTGTGGTTAGATGTGCGCCCGGAAATTGGACTACAACGGGCGTCAAGTCGGTCTGAGAAGGATCGCATAGAACAGGAAAACATTGATTTTTTTCAACGGATCCGTGAGGGCTACTTAAACCGGCAAGCGCAACACCCAAAACGCATTAAAACCATTGATGCCAATCAGTCAGCTCAAGCGGTACAAGAGCAAATAATCAACCAGATACAAGCCCATGAGTATTGGGTGAAACCATGATATATCCCTGGTTGCAGCCGGCTTTAGATCATTGGCACCAACAGTTGGCAGATGGTCGACAACCACAAGCAATGATTATTCATGGTAATTATGGTGTTGGTAAAACTGCGTTGTCACATGCCATCGTGGCTGAATTATTATGTCGAAAACCAAACCCGGAACCCTGTGGTCAATGCCAAAGTTGCCGTATTTTTGCTTCAGGGCAGCACCCGGATTTAATGTCGGTTGTTGCAGACAACAACATCATCAAAGTGGCTTCTATTCGCTCACTGGTCAATTTTTTTACCGCCACCGCCCACAGTGCGCCACACAAAGTCGCACTGATTAAACAGGCTGATTACATGAATACAGCCGCCGCCAATTCTTTGTTAAAAGTGTTGGAAGAGCCTCCGGCTGGTAGTTTATTGATTTTACAAACGGATCGGATACATCATTTATTACCGACAATTCGCTCACGTTGTGTGCAATTAAAACTACAAATTAATCACTGCCAATTTCCGATGATTACAGATTGGCTGCAACAACGTCATCCCCAACTTTCGCCACAGGAATTGGACCGACTACTGGTGCTTAGTCCGGGACTGCCATTACAAGTGGATGCGCTAATAGAGGATGATGTGGCACCCCAATTAGAGGCCCATTTGAGTCAGTTGCATGAATATTTAACAAACCAGCAATCTCTGGTTACAGTGTCACAATATTTAGAACAACATGTCAATGCGCAACAATGGCCCTTGTTACAAGCAATTATTTTGCATTGGCTAAAAGTAAAATATGGCGATAATGAAACGCAAATTGTGTGGCCGCATGCCTTATATCGCTGGCTTCTGTCACAATCTTCAGCCAGCACGATCATGTTAAAAATGTGCCAATTAATGAGCTCAATTATGGTAAACTTTAATAACCAAACAAAGACTCGGTTATTGATTGAATCCATGTTGGTGCAAATTAAACAAACCGGTACTTTGCAGAATCAATAACAAACACAGAGGTTTACCATTATGGCATTTTCAGCCGGTATGGCCAAAAAAGGCATATTATCCCTTAATATCCAAGGTGCAGCACAATTGCACCAGCATTATATGCCCTTTATCGAAAACGGTGGCTTATTTGTAAAAACCAATAAAAATTACCAAATCGGTGACGAGGTTTTTTTAATTTTAACCTTGGATGATGATGAGCGCATGCCGGTAACCGGTAAAGTGGTGTGGATAACGCCCTCAGGTGCCCAAAGTTCGCGGGTACAAGGCATTGGTGTTCAATTTAATGACAACAGTGATATGGACACCATTAAAACCAAAATTCACAGTATATTGGCACCTTATAATGGCCAAGATATTGCCACTTTAACATTGTGATAATGTATGACTGATCTGTTAAATGGTCATGAACTATCCCGCCTTGAAGAAGAAATTCGTCAAACTGAGCAAATACTGTACGTCCATAAAAATAACATTGCCGGGCTACACAACAGCCTAAAAGCCATTACCTTGAAAACCGGATGGGCTTTATATGTCTGGGAAAATGGTCGTGGATTAATCAATATTAAAAGCTCAGAACCACCACCACCACGCACTGACTTGTTTAAAGATGCCGTGAAATTTGCTTTGGCGCGTAAGCATTTTTCAGTATTTGTGTTTCCGGTTATCGACAAAGACAGTTGGATGCAATGTAAAATGTATTTTAATAACAACAGCCCTGATTCAACACATCCAGTGAAATTTCTATTTATTTTACCTCGTGATCAAAACCATTCCTTTTTTAAAGACAATGCCCATAAAGTGTCTTTTAATACGGGCCTTGTTGGTAATTTTGTGTTTCGGGATAGTCGTTGGGTCAGTGCCGATGAACTCCCCTAATCGTCGCATTGTTATTGCCTGTTCAAAACAACAGGACCGC
>QQUO01000277.1 GCA_008501575.1 Pseudomonadota bacterium | reverse complement strand
TGAGGTGCTCAAAAACACACATAGATAAACAGCAATATCGGGGTTTATTCTGCATTTTTCAATGGCATGCAGGGGCTCGTTCGATGATTATCGTGGATAAGCTTTATAAACTGACTGGCTTGGATCGGCTTCGATATCATCCATAATTTCATCAACATCCAATTCGGTATCACAATCATCACACTCCAGATGACTGGCATTTTCCAGCCATTTGATGGTTTTTTTGTGTTTGTGTCCACAATCGGCACATTGGAGAATTATTTTTTCGTTTTTCTTCATGGTCCTAAAGAGCGGCAAATGTGAGCGCTGTTGAATTTAGATACATTATTTTATGGATAATTGACTTGAATTTGCAAAACATTTTTATCAAATAAGGCCGATATTAAGCTTAAAAGCCTTAATAGAGGTACTGATTTGATAAAAGGCTTGAGTTTTTCGATTGATTTTGTGTACCATTGAGCCATCAGTTCAGTCGATACGTTCATTGAGCTGAGAAAATGTTATCAAGAAAGGCCGAGGGATTAGACCCGACGACGCCTTAGCAACCCTTTCCCCGTAAATAAACGCGAAAGAAGGTGCTACATTCTACTTCTTGTCATCCGGCAATGAAGATAGATAACTGAAATAAAACCACTGTTCGGTGGTTTTTCAGAATTTCTTTTTAACATTTTTCATTTGGACACAGTCTTCGGATTGTGCGAACTTTTATTTTTTTAAAAAGGTATGAAAAATGACTCAATCTACACAATTACAAACCCAGGCTCTGCATGCAGGTCACGATGTCACGCAACATGGCGGAACCCGCGCAGTACCGATTTACCAAACATCCAGTTATGTCTTTAAGAATGCCGATCATGCGGCCAATTTATTTAATTTATCAGAGCCAGGCTACATTTATACCCGCCTGAATAATCCCACCAATGATATTTTAGAGCAAAGGTTAGCCACCCTGGAAGGGGGTGTCGGCGCGGTGGTCACCGCCTCAGGAACCGCTGCCATCAGCACCGCTTTATTGACGTTGCTTAAAGCCGGTGATCATATTGTCGCCTCGGGTAGCTTGTATGGCGGTACCTTTAATTTACTCAATGTGACTTTGCCACGGTTTGGCATTACCACCAGTTTCGTCAATGCCGATAATCCTGATGATGTGGCGGCAGCGATACAGGAAAATACCCGCGCAGTCTTTATAGAATCTCTGGGCAATCCCAAATTGGATGTGTTGGACCTCGAAGCCCTTGCAGAAATCGCGCACCAACATGACATTCCTTTCATTGTGGATAACACCATCGCCACACCGGCTTTGCTCAGACCAATCGAATATGGTGCGGATATTGTGATTCATTCTCTCACCAAGTACATCACCGGAAATGGCACCGGTATGGGTGGTGCCATCATTGATGCCGGAAAATTCAACTGGGCCAATGGGAAATTTCCGGAATTCACAGAACCGACTCCGGGCTATCATGGATTGGTTTATCACGAGGCTTTGGGTAATCTGGCTTATGTGGCGCGGTTACGTATTGAGGGTTTGCGTGATTTGGGTGCAGCAATGAGTCCTTTTAATGCTTTTGGTACTTTGCAGGGATTAGAAACCCTGGCTTTACGAATTAAACAGCACAGTGAGAATGCCCTGGCGTTAGCGCAATGGCTTGAGACGCAACCTCAAGTGGCCTGGGTTAATTATCCCGGTTTAAGCCAAAGTCCCTATTATGAATTGGCTCAAAAATACCTGCCAAAAGGTCAGAGTGGTATTTTAACCTTTGGTTTGAAAGGTGGTTTTGAAGCAGCAAAACAAGTGGCCAATAAAGCTAAATTATTTTCACTATTGGCCAATATTGGTGACACCAAATCACTGGTTATTCACCCGGCCAGCACCACCCATCAGCAATTAAATGAGCAGGCCCAACATGCGGCAGGGGTAAGCCCGGACTTGATTCGTTTGTCGGTAGGCATTGAGGCCATTGAAGATTTAATGACTGATTTGCAGCAAGCTTTCGCGACACTCAAGGACTGAGGTATTATCATGGTAAAAACATTCGTTATTGATCAGTTCACGACTTTAACAGGCGCTGAATATGAACAGTTACCGGTGAGTTACCGGGTGTTTGGTCCGGATTTACACCAAGCCCCAATAATATGTATCAATCATGCCTTGACCGGTAATGCCAATGTCAGTGGAGAAACCGGATGGTGGCGGGATTTGGTGGGGCCGGATAAAGCCATAGATACCCAATGTTTTACAGTACTGGCTTTTGATATGCCGGGAAATGGCGCCAATGGTTTTGTCATAAAAAACTATCAGGATTTTGCCGCCAAAGACATGGCTCGGTTACTGTTAATGGCCTTATCAAAATTAGGTGTGAATGAATTGCATGCTTTGATCGGTGCTTCATTGGGTGGCGGTATTGCCTGGGAAATGATTGCCCTGGCGCCAAAGCTTTGCCGGCATTTTATTCCGGTGGCGAGCGATTGTGAGTCATCCGATTGGCTGATTGCCAATTGTCATTTACAGGAACAAATTTTATTAAATTCTAAGCAGCCGGTTCCTGATGCGCGAAAACATGCCATGATGTGTTATCGCACGCCACAATCTTTTAGTCGGCGATTTCAGCGAAAAAAACAGGCCAATCAGCCGTTGTTTCAGGTCGAAAGCTGGCTAAATCACCATGGTGACAGTTTAGATAAACGGTTTTCCTTACAGGCCTATCTGCTTATGAATCAGCTGTTAAAAACAGTTGACTCAGGCATCCGTGATAACCCAAAACGAGCAGCACAAATAAGCGCGCAAATTCATCTGGTGGCGATTGATTCGGATTTATTTTATCCGGTGACTGATACCCAAGAATTATTTCAATTATTAAAACAGCATTTAGCTCCGACCCAAGTTGATTACCACGAAATTAATTCACCTCATGGTCATGATGCTTTTTTAATCGAAAAACAACAAACAGCACACATAATGAATTTAATTCTAAATAGTCAACAACGCCATCAAACCAGTCGTGTGTTGAAATTTGGCGGTCAATCATTGGCCGATGATAATGGTGGCTTTGATCGTGTATTAGAGATTATCCAAAGTCGCTTATCAAAACTACAGCGAACAGTGGTGGTGTTGTCAGCCCGTGGTGACACCACCCGACAATTACATGATTTAGTGCGCCAAGCCGTGGCCGGCGAAGATTATGAGCAATCCTTAACGAGGTTAATCGCGCAGCAGACACCGCCCGGTTTAAGTATCGACTGGCAAAATAATGTGGACTTAATCAATCGATTGCTCAAAGGCATCGCCATGGTGGGTGATTACAGCTTAAAAACCTTGGATAAAATACTCGCTCAAGGTGAATTAATGGCAGTCAAGGCCATGGCCGCTGCGCTCACTGACCGAGGTGTTCGGGTGGCGTTATTGGACACCCGATCGTTGATTAAGAGCGATGATAATTACAGCCGTGCCTCCCCCTTGTCGCAGTTATCGAAAACCGCTGTTTGTCAGGCAGTGGCGGCTTTAACAGATTATGACGTGATATTGGCGGCCGGATTTGTGGCTTCCACAGAACAGGGTGATACCACCACTTTGGGACTCAATGGCAGTAATTATACGGCGGCGTTGCTGGCTAATTTTTTGGATGCCGATGAACTTGAAAATTACACCCATGTGGACGGCATTTTTACCGCCAATCCGCAATGGGTGGAACAAGCCCATAAAATTGAACAACTGAGTTTTGCTGAGGCCAATGAACTGGCGCAACTGGGTACGTCAGTATTGCATGCCAAAACCATGATTCCATTATTGGAAAAGAACATTCCTCTGCGCTTATTAAATACCTTTAACCCGACTGATGAGGGCACCTTAATTTCTGCGCAATCAAATCAAATCGGTATAAAGTGTATCAGTGCCGAGACTGATCGGGCACTCATTAATTTAAGTGGGCGCGGACTGCTGGGCAAGGTGGGCATAGACAGTCGTATTTTTAATGCCTTGGCGCGTCACAACATCAGCGTTAATATCATCGCCCAAAGTGGTGCTGAGCGCGGTGTTGGCTTGGTGGTTAACCGTGATGATGCGCAGTTGGCATGGCGGGTGCTGCGGGATGAGTTTAGCGACGATATTAAACGTCAGGATGTTAGCGATATTTGCCTTGATGAACAAGTTTCAGTGATCACGGCTGTGGGCTTATCACTGGCAGATTTTAGTCGACCGTTAACCGCTTTAGTGAACAATCAGATAACACCGCTCATTATGAACAATGCCTTGAGTGGTCACAGTGTTGGTTTAGTGGTTAGGCAAGCAGATCTTGTTAAGGCTGTGAATGTCATTCACAGTGCCATATTTGGGGCATTGAAGCGGGTTCATCTGGTGTTATTCGGTCATGGTGTGGTTGGTGGTGCTTTGATAGCGCAAATTTTAGCGGCCCAAGAAACGATTAAGCAAGGTAAAAACATTGACTTAAAAATCATTGCCATTGCCAACTCCAAACAGGATTTATTGAATAAAGATGGGATTGGCACTGATTGGTCTTCACGGATAGAAAGCTGTCATCAAGCGTCTCAGTTACAAACTATTATTGATTATGTTAGGCGACATCATTTAGAGAATGTTATCGCTGTGGATAATACCGCCAGCCAGTCTTTATGTGGTCAGTACGGTGAATTGATTACCGCCGGATTTGATTTGGTGTCGTCCAATAAAATTGCCAATACTTTAGATTATGACGCGTACAGTCGCTTACACGACAAATTAAAACGGCACAATAAAATGTATCTCTATGAAACCAATGTGGGTGCGGGTTTGCCACTCATCGATACCATCAGAACTTTGCATCAATCGGGCGAAAACATCACTGCCATTCGTGGTATTTTTTCAGGTTCTTTGAGTTATATTTTTAATCGTTTTGGTGAAGAAGACGTGGCTTTTAGCGAAGTGGTCAAGGCAGCAGTTGGTCATGGTTTTACTGAACCCGATCCGCGTCAGGATCTCAATGGTCAAGATGTGGCCAGAAAGCTATTGATTTTAGCGCGTGAACTGGATTTGGCGGTGTCGATGGTGGATGTGGTCATTGAAAACCTGATTCCAAATGATTTAATCAAACCGACTTTTGGGGACTTTAAACAACGTTTACGTGAATTAGATGCTATTTTTGCACACAAAAAAGCGGCGTTGAAACCGGGGCAAGTGCTGCGTTATGTGGGCGAATTAAGCGGTGATTTAATGCACACCGATACCGCTCAACTGACAGTTTCCTTACAAGCCGTTGATGGTAACGGACCCCTGGGTCGGGTGCGCGGCAGCGATTCCTTATTTGAAATATTCACCGAGTCATACGGCCAGCAACCGATGATTATCCAGGGTGCCGGTGCCGGTGCGCAAGTCACCGCTCGCGGTGTGTTGGGTGATGTGCTGCGCATCGCCTCCCAGCGAACGGCTTAAAGATTGAAATTTTGAGGTGATGGTATTTGTTAGTCTGATTCTGCCATTACCTCAAACTTCTCAACCAGTATATCGACGTCTTTTTGCATACCCGGCATTACGGCTTGCCGGTAGTAGTCTTGAAAACTTAAGCCACAGGCTGCGTCATCCATTAAGCACAAAATCAGCATGTTATAGCTCACCGGTTGACAAGCCACGCCATTTTGATAGTTGCAAGATATTTTTGCCAAGGCATACATAGAAACCTGTTGGTTGTATTCAGAATCCTGGCTATCTAACCACTTGGAGAAAGGTAAAATCTCACCCTGTTGAAAGAATAAAAAATTTGTCATCCCGGCTTCGGCGATTAAGACCCCAATTTTGCTTTTTAATAAGGCTTTTAATCGCTGTAAACTGATGTCTCTGTAGTGTTGTTGGCTGTGGCCCGTTATTTTGGGAAGTTTTTTAAGCATTTGTCCAAGCTCGCTGGTGGCTTGGATGGTGCGAAGTATTTGGTTGTTGTCAGATTGTGTCATCAACAAGGGGTAACGTTTATTGACGGTTTGGCAGTCAGCGTCCATTTGGGCTAAAAATGCGGCATCGATTTTAGCCGTTAAACGGCTAAAATCATCATCCGGTTCGGCAAATTCGGCGGTGCACATAAATAAGCTGTTCATTAAAGAATGGGCTTCCACATATGGGTCCGGGTGGTACTTATGGGGCTTTAATTCGGTCAGTAATTGTTCCAATGCCATTGCTGATTGGGTTGTTGCCCGGGCGTTTTCAGCCAATCCTGAGTTTAATGTGTCTTGTGTAATCTGTTTAATCCCTATTTTTAAAGCATCAGGTATTTCCTTATCTATCAATTGTTGTGGCTTCGATTCTGCACCGGTGTTTAGTTGTTGCAAGGATTCTGATGTCCGAGGCGTCACCGTTAACAAGCGATAAATGACCACCAAAATTACCACTGCAATGGTGAAAAACATGAGTTTATGAAATCCGCTTTTAGTCATGGTATAAATCCTGCAAAATGGCTTTAAAGTTCAACACATCAATCATCCGATTCGTGCTAATAAGGTATTGCTGATAAAATCTTGTCACGTCCACTCCGCAAGCATCCGGATACGTATAATAATGTCGGAGGCAGTATTGCATCATGAGGGCACTATTTGAACTACAATCCCAACCCAAATCACAGAGGTATAAATGGGTGGCATAGCGTAAGGCATCATCTTGCAAATGTGAATTTTGCCATTCACTGTATGCCAACACCATTTGATCCGGTGTGATGCGGTAACTATCCGCTTTGTTATATCGATAGCGGCTAAAGCCCAGTATCGTGAGGTCATATGAATAAAGCCCTTCAATGGTGTGTAAAGCTTCAAAAAACACATCAGCATCCCGGCTGTGTAGTGATTGATTAAGCTTTTGATCATGGCTTTGAAAGGTGTTTACTGCCTGGGTCAAGGCCTCTTTATCAATAAGCTTTTGATCATTTAATTGTTCGGCAAGGGCGGTTTCATGGTCAGAAATGCTTGCCAATTCAGTAAATATTGCATCGACCTCGTCATCACTTAAATCATTTGAAAATTGGGCATTGAGGGCACCTTTGCGACGACTTAACTGATCTAATTCATCTTCAATTGAAATAATTTCGTCAGCGGACAAACTGTTTGTTCCGGCCAGCACCCGTTCTAAATGGTTGAAGCTATTTTGCCACAGGGCGGCTATATTTCTGGTGCTGTGGAGCGCTTGTTCTTTGGCTGTTTTCGGACTCTTATTCAATAAAAGATGTTCGATTGAATCCGCGATGTTATTGGTGAGGGTGGCGTTTGCCGTGTTGTCATCTGTAAAAATGCCATAATCACGTACTAATTCATGACATATCTTTTGCCAGTGATTGAGCGTGGTTCTTTGGGCGCCGACCAGGGGCTGCTTTTCATTCGGTAAATAATCAGGCATACCATAAAACTTTTGTGCGGGTCGAACCATGTCTGTCGGGTCAGCTTGAATACCAAATTGCTGCCAATGTTGGAAAAAGGGTTTGCAAGCCTGGGCGTTTTGCCATTGTCGATACACCGCTAAATAAGTGAGCGACGATTGCGTACTTTCCGGGTCGGGTTGTGAATTCGCTGGGCTTATCGCAGTGCTTTGAGTGGTTTTTTTAGGGGCTGATTTTTGCTTTGTATTCTGTTCAGTGGTTTCGGTTGTCACCCGGCTGACGACATTGGCGCGACTGTCAATTTGCTGTTGTTTAATGTTTTTTTGCTCCAGCTGATATTTTAACAGGAACAAAGCGGCAATCACCATCAGCACTAAAAAACCGTAAAATAAATATGCCAGCAGTTTTTGTCCCATAAATCGCTCGATACAAAAATGACTATTTTAACAGGATGTCATAAATTATGAAGTTTAATAGGTTCCAACAGGTATCTATCGAGCTTTGTGTGTATGTTAAAATAACCCTATGGATATTAACTGTGATTTGGGTGAGTATGAAGATTTATCGGCAGCAAATAATGATGCCAAAATCATGCCGTTTATCAGCGCCTGTAATATAGCCTGTGGTGGTCATATCGGTAATACGCGAACCATGCGACACAGTGTTCAATTGGCACAGGACAATGATGTGGCCATAGGGGCGCATCCCAGTTATCCGGATGCCGCTAATTTTGGCCGCCGCAGCATGTCCATGGCAGATTCTGAATTATTCGAGGTTTTAACCGTACAAATTATGACTTTAAAAAACATCACAGAATCACAAAATGCAAGCTTACATCATGTTAAACCCCATGGTGCTCTGTACAATGATGCCGCGGATGATTTGGCCATTGCCAAAGTAATCGTGGCGGCGGTTGCGGCCATTGATGGTGAGCTTAAATTGTATGGTCAGGCCCATTCGGCGCTGGCAGAAGCCGCCACTATGGCCAACCAAGCTTTTGTGCCGGAGGCATTTGTTGATCGCCGCTATTTAAGTCGGCACCGCTTATTGCCGCGTATTCACCGTGATGCCCTGATAGAAGATATCTCTGCACAAATGCAACAAGCCCGTTCCTTGATTGTCGATGGTGGTTTGAGTGGTCATGATGGTCGCTGGTTTACGGTTCGATGCAAAACCCTTTGTCTCCACGGAGATCAGCCGCAAGCGCTGGCCACCGCCCAAGCCTTACAGCGCTTATTGAATGATTTGGGTGAAAAAATGGCGCGGCCATGATAGAGCCCTTAGAAGTTTCTTATGTTCAAACCAATGGCGATTGTGCCTTGTTGATTTATGTTAAGCCACACCCGCAAAGGCAACAGAGATTACAGGCATTGGCCAATTACATTCGTTCCCAGAAAGTACCTGATATTATTGAGGTGGTGCCTGCTTCAGAAAATTTAATGTTGGTGTTTCGACAACCGACCGATGTCGATGATGACATCATGGAAGCCGTGCATATTGCCTGTGAGCGCAGTGCCAAATTAAACAGCTCACCTCAATTACATGAGATTCCGGTGTGTTATGACCCCAGGCTGGCAACCGATATTGAGGCGGTTATGGCGCACACATCGCTGAGCCTTGAAACAATAATAAAACGACACACAGCAACAATTCATCAGGTTGACTTTTTGGGTTTTTTACCCGGTTTTGCTTATCTAAATGGATTGCACGAATCACTCATTATTCCACGAAAATCTCAACCAAGCCCGCACACTGCGCCAGGCAGTATTGCCATCGCTAACCGGCAAACAGGTATTTATACTTTAAATAGCCCGGCCGGCTGGCATGTGATTGGGCGAACACCACTGCCTTTAATTGATTGGCAAAAGCAACCACCGATACTGTATCAACCCGGAGATCAGATTCAATTTACAGCCATGGAATATCAGCAATTTAGCAATCAACATCCATGACCATCACCATTAACAAAGCGGGGTTTATGACCACCATTCAAGATGGCGGGCGCATTGGATTTGGCCATTTAGGGATTCCACAATCGGGGTTTATGGACCGTGATTCCGCCAGGCTCGCAAATTACATGGTGAATAATATGCCGGATGAAGCCTTGCTGGAAGTGGATGTGGCCGGCATTATCTTTACCATTAAAGTGTCCTGTTCAGTGGCTGTGGTCGGTGCCCAGGCACAGGTTTTGGTCAACCATAAAGCCGTCAATAGTCATCAATGCATACATTTAAATCCCGGAGATGGTTTAGAAATTGAACCTTTAAGAAAGGGCATGTGGACCTATGTGGCGTTTGCAGGTGGCTTGGTATGTGATTCTGTATTGAACAGTTGTTCGACCCTGACCGTGGCCAAATTAGGGGGTTATAAAGGGCGCAGATTGCAACACAATGATGGCCTGTCTTTGCAAAACCCAAAACAGGTCCAGGGCCGGCAAAAACCCACTTATAAACGACCACCACATAACAGTATTCACAGTCTCGCTGTAAGCAGAGGTCCGGAATATGATTGGTTTACTGAAACAGCCCAACGGCACATAATGTCCCGGCCCCTGACCATGACAGAACACATTAGTCGCCAGGGCATGAAAGTAACCGGTCCCGAATTACATTTAAAAACTAAAAAAGACATGCCCAGCACCGGCTTGGTGCCCGGTAGTATGCAAATCACCCCAGGCGGGGATTACATCATCACCCACCGTGACAGCCAAACCACCGGCGGCTACCCGCGCATTGTGGTGTTACATCGACAGGCACTCAATCAATTGGCCCAGGTCAGACCCAAAGAAACCATATACTTTTATTTGGCGAAGTAATCTCTCCGGAATTAACTGTACGATGACATGCTTTTGAGTGATTTTATCTCAGTATTCTTTTCACATCAGTTATTAAATTAAGTACAATACGCAATCCCAAGCAATGCGCCCGTAGCTCAGCTGGATAGAGTAATCGGCTTCGAACCGATTGGTCGGGAGTTCAAATCTCTCCGGGCGCGCCATACAAGAACCACCCAAATTGGGTGGTTTTTTTATGGGCAATTTCGGAGAATGAGAATACCCGCCTGAGTTCGACTAAAAAGGCAGGATTGCCTTTTTGAACGTGCTTTAGCGCGGCCCATAGGGTTGAGTGCAAGGACGCACGAAATAATCTCTCCGGGCGCGCCATTTCCCGCCACAGTCATAATTAATACACCCTTGTTTTAAATACATTGCGAATCTGCCGCTGTGTGTTATTGTATTTTTTTGATAAATATTTGGATTGATTATGGAACAGGAATTTTGGCACCGCCGCTGGCAAAAGAATGAAATTGGCTTTCATGAATCCAAACCCAATGATCTTTTGGTTAATCACCTTAATCAATTGTCATTAGCCCCTCACAGTAGAATTTTTCTGCCTTTATGTGGTAAAACCCTGGACATCGATTGGTTATTGGCGCAAGGTCATCATGTGGTTGGTGTAGAGCTGAACCATTCTGCGGTTGAGCAGTTGTTTCAACGTTTAAACTTAACCCCAAATGAAACAATGATTAACAAGCATCTGACTTGTTACAAAGCGGCCAATATCTGCATTTTTCAAGGCGATATTTTTAAGCTGACAGCCCAGCAATTGGGGCCGGTGGATGCTGTTTATGATCGCGCCGCATTGGTGGCCTTGCCCGAAGCTTTGCGGCTACAATACAGCCGGCATATGCTTCAACTTTGCCCGAAAACACCGCAACTGCTGATTGTTTTTAATTATGACCAAAAGCAAATGGCCGGACCGCCGTTTTCTGTGAGCGAACAGACCATTCATCAATATTATAATGCTGTTTATGACATTGAAAACCTGAGTGTGCGTGAAGTGGCCGGCGGTTTAAGGAATGTGGCGGCAAAGGAGTCTGCTTGGCTATTGAATCCAAAGTGAATAATCTTATTGCTAGGGATATTAAACTTGTATTTACCACGACAATAAAAATGAAACTGTCATGATAACCGAACAAATCTCGTATTAACTTTTAAGCCAAATTAAATTTGGTGATTTTGTTAATTATGAGAGGATTATTTATGAAATATTTATTTTTATGTATGGCCATGTTTGTGTTTGGATCGGTGGCTCATAGCCAAGCATTGCGAGTGGTGGGTTACGAAGGCGAGTTGATTTTTGTTGACATTAGTATTCCGGCAATAACAGTTCGAGGCGCAACACAACGAGAATGTGAAGAGAATTTTGAGTCAGCACGAGCCGGACGTGAGTTGTACTATGGTATCCGTAGCGGAACTCAGGAGTGTGTTCCAATATTTGTATACCGCTCACCGACTGCACCTTCATTTAGTTTGAATCCCGCGGTGACGATTTTGCCTGAAATTCCATGGCCCCCCGTGTGTTTAAGTTGTCCTTTATTTGATAATTTGGAATTGGTTAAACAATTATATCCAGACCATAATCAAGTGGTGATGGGTTATGTGAAAAGCTTTGGAGTCGATCAATATAATGAGGAATTAAACGCATTAAATCAGCGATACAGTAAACAGTTAGAAGGATTTGAACGAAAAATGATGGCGCTTGATGATTATTTGGAGGATAAAAGTCAGTGATGTTTCAAAAAGCCGGAGATCCCTCTTCGGCTTTTTTTAGTCTTAAGCAGAAGCTTATTTTAAGTAGGCATCCAAAAAAGCCAGGTATTTTTTACTGGCTGTAATTTGATTGGCTGTTTTACTGAAGCCATGACCCTCATCATCGAACACCAGATAGTCCACGTAGGTACCACCGGAACGAATTGCCTCAACCATGTCATCACTTTCGATTTTTAAAACTCGCGGATCATTGGCGCCTTGAACAATCAGCACCGGGCTTTTGACTTGATGGCCAAAAAACACCGGAGATATGGCGCGCAGGCGTTCTTCATCGGTGGCCGGATCTCCCAGTTCATCGTATAAGGATTTGCGGAAGGATTCCCAATAGGGAGGGATGCTTTTTAAAGTGCGCACCCAATTGGTGACCCCAAAAATATTAATACCGACCGCAAACTCATCGGTAAAAGCCATGGCTGCCATGGTCAAATAACCACCATAGCTGCCGCCGATAACCGCAATTTTCTCGCCATCAACCCAATCTAAAGATTGTAGGTAATATTTATTGTAAACCACATCCTTCAGGTCATGATCACCGTGTTTTCGATCATCTAAATGGAAAAATGTTTTGCCATAACCACTGGAGCCACGGTTGTTAATCATAAATATTGCGTAGCCGTGATTCACTAAGTTTTGGATGAGTGGAGAGTAACCGATTCGGGATTGACCACCCGGACCACCATGAATATATATCAGTGCCGGCACTTTTTGATGAGCGGCTTGTTTGGGTTTATAAAGAATACCGGGGATTTGTAATCCATCAAAGCTGGCAAACCTACGCACTTCACCGCTGACCAAATGGTTTTCATCAATGGCCGGATTGCCGGTTTCGCTGAGGCGGGTGACGCGATCAGTTCCGATTTGGTGGACATACAAATTGGCCGGTGAGGTATCCGTCGCCAGATAAAACACCATGGTGTCCGCATCATCGCTGAAATTAACGCCCCGCAAATTCCCTTGTGGTAAATCCGGTAAAGCCAAAGGCTGGTTACTCTCTAAATCAGTGATATAGAGATTTGTGCGAGCATCTTCGTTAACAGCCACCACGCGATATTGACCGTTATCAGAGAAACCAACCCCGCTAACATCCCAGTCAGCGCTGTAATACGGGCTGTGGACCTGGCTGCTTAGATCATAACGCCAAGCCCGGTTAAACTCACCATTGGCGTTACTGCCGTAGATTAACTGTTCACTGTCCGGGGTGAAATTATAGACATTGAATTGGACATCACCATCATGTTCAGTGATATGTTGTGGCGCCGGCTGATTCACCATTAAATCGAATAAATATAAATCAGAATCGGCATTGCTGTTGGTTTTTCCGGCCACCAACCAGCGACCGTCGGGGCTGATGCCCGAAATGTTATACCCTTCCTCATTGGTAAATACCAACTCACGACTGTAATCATCGATGGCATATAAATAGACATCAAAAAATTTGGCATCGCGCTCATTGGTGGCGACATAAAATTGGCGATCATTGTCATGCCAGGAAATAAATCTGGCTTTCAGCTGATCACCGGGCGTCAGGTCCTTGACTATACCATCTGTTTCCCGCACATACAGGTGATTTAATTCATTGCCGCCTTGATCAGCGGTATAGAGGATTCGGTCATCTTGTGGAAACCAGCTGACCGCATAAATGGTGTTATTGTCAGAGTCAGTCAATTGTGTTTTGGGCGAACCGTCAATGGGTACCCGATAGGCATTAAAAATACCGGTTTCATTACTACTGACCAATACTGCCGAGCCATCGAAATTCAGTGAAGAGCCAAATAGTCGGGTGGTGTCGAAAAAGGCTTCGGTGTCATAGACTTTGAAATCATCAGCCGCTGAGTCCGGGGATATTTTGACTGACGGTTGTTGGCATGCCGCCAGAAAAAATATAAAGCAGATTGAAATAATTGTTCGCATAATGACATCTCCTTGAATAAAGCAAGAATTATATACCATGCCAATTCCACCTGAAACCACGATATTCCGACAGTTGATATGAGCCAAATAATGTTTCACGGATTATGCGCTGCAGATTCTTGCAAAAAACACCGCTCAGACGGCATAAAGATACACAATTGAAAAAGCCATTAATCGCAGCATGATAAATTGCAACATTTTTAATCAACGGCAATTTTGTGAAGTAAGTGGTGTATTTTCTTAAAAATGTTGTGGTAGAATCTTGCTGGTTGATAAAAAATAATAATAACAA
>QQUO01000029.1 GCA_008501575.1 Pseudomonadota bacterium | reverse complement strand
GACCTTGCGTCTAAACGAGGTCGATTACAGGCGTTGGGATTTGATGTTGAATATTTACAAGTTTATAAAGACCGACTCTTGGCTGCGGTGTATTTAGGTGGTGTGCGTTTAATTGATAATGTGCCATGGTCGGGTGATTAGTATGAATAAACTATTGTTAATGAGCGGATCCATCGCCTGTGCCAAAGCCACCGGTTTAATTTCAGCCTGGGTAAAAACCGGTCATCGGGTTAAGGTGGTGGTATCACCGTCGGTAAAAGAGTTTGTGGGTCATGCCACTTTGGAAGGGTTAAGCGGGCACCCGGTGTTGTCTGACACTTTTGCCATCGGGGATATGATGGCACATATTAATATCAGTCGATGGGCAGATGTCATTATTGTGTGCCCGGCGACCGCCAATGTGATAAACAAAATGACCGCCGGTATTGCAGACGACATGTTAACCACCACCTGGGTGGCCGCCTATGAGCTAAAAAAACCGATGGTTTTGGTGCCTGTTATGAACACCGCCATGTGGCATTATCCGGCCACGGTTCATTCCATTGAAACCTTAAAGAAATGGGGTGTGCATGTCATCAATCCGGTGCAAGGAGATTTAGCCTGTGGTGAACATGGTGCGGGTCGAATGCCTGAAGTGGAAGATTTGTTGAGCCAAATAAAGGTTTTGTTATGAAGGTATTAATTACCGCCGGCGGTACCAAAGAGTATATTGATGGCGTGCGATTTATTGGTAACAGCAGCAGTGGCAGGACAGGATCAGTGTTGGCCGATTACTTATCCGCAAAAGGGCATTCAGTGGTGTGGTTAGGCGCAGACACCGCCATTCGACCACAAAAAGTGGCTGATCAGCATCACTTTATTGGTTATCAGGATTTGGCTTCGCAATTACAGAAATTGTTGTCAAACAATCACTATGATGTGATTTTTCATGCCGCAGCCGTGAGTGATTATCAATTGGTTGGTATCCGGGCAGATGGTTTAGAAGTGGCGCTTAATCGACAGCATAAAATAAATTCACAGGCTGAGACACTGCAGTTGACGCTGACCAAGCAAGCCAAAATAATCAATCAATTGTTAGATTGGTCAGTTAATAAGGAGGTAAAGGTTGTTGGTTTTAAATTAACCCACACAAAAGACCTTAATCAACAACAACAAGCGGTTGAAAAATTACTGGTTCAGCCGGCTGTTTTTGCGGTTGCACATAATGACTTGAATGACATAAGTCGTCACGCCCACCCATTTAATCTCTATGTTAAAGGCAGGGACACTTACGCTTGTGATGATATAAAAGCGGTGGTCAACGTGTTAATGACATTATGGGAGATGGGCTGATGATTTTGTGTTTGGATATCGGTAACAGTCACATGCACGGCGGCGTGTTCCAAGGCGATGCGTTAAAATTACAATTTAGAATGGCCTCTAAAAGCGGGGCTTCCTCTGATGAGTATGGTTTATTTTTGCGGTCTGCCCTGCGAGAAAATGGCCTCGATCCCACGGCCATAACAGCCATTGCTTTGTGTACTGTTGTACCGGAAGTGCTTTATTCTGTTAAGTCAGCCTGTCAAAAATACTTTTCCATAGAACCCTTTGTGTTACAAGCCGGTGTAAAAACAGGGTTGCAGATTGGCTACCAAAACCCCCAGGAAGTGGGCACTGATCGCATTGCTGCGGCCATTGCTGCCAAGCATTTGTATCCCGAGGACAACCTAATCATTATCGATTTAGGGACGGCCATTACATTTTGTGCAGTATCAGCCCAAAAACACTATCTCGGTGGTGTTATTATGCCCGGATTACAAATGGCCATGCAGGCTTTGGCAGGCGGTGCTTCTAAATTGGGAACCGTTGAAATTACCAGACCGGCACAAACCTTAGGCAGAAATACAGTGAACAGCATTCAATCTGGGTTGTATTTCGGAACGCAGGGTGCCTTAACGCATATTGTTGCTAAACTCAGCCAGGATCTATTTAATCAACAACCCCCGAAAGTCATCGCAACCGGTGGCTTTGCGGCCTTGTTTGAAGCAGGCAATCTGTTTGATATCACTGTTCCGGATTTGGTCCTTAAAGGACTCTATCTGGCACACCAAATGAACCCACCAATCACACAACCATGAATATAGAATTACTTTACTGCAAAATCCATCGTGCCACTGTCACGGAAGCCAACCTTAATTACGAAGGTTCGATTTCAATATGTCCAACATTGATTGAAGCCGCTGGATTACATATTAACCAAAAGATTGATGTCCTTAATTGCAATAACGGCTCGCGTCTAACCACATACGTCATTCAAGGACAGCCAGGCCAAATATGCCTCAATGGTGCGGCTGCCCGCCATAACCAGCCCGGAGATTTGGTCATCCTGGCCAGCTATGCCAGCATGAGCATCGAGCAGGCCAAAACCCATCAACCCAAGCTGGTATTTGTGGATGCAAAAAACTGCATTAAAGAACTGAAGAACAGTGAGGAAAACAATAACCCCTCATGGCATCATTTAGCAAGATAGTAAGTGAATGAAAAACCAGTCTATGCCGCCACCATGGATGGTGGTGTGCCGAGTGAGGTTGGACCCGGTATCGGCGCAGCCGTGGTCGCTTTCGCTTTTTATCTTCACACTTATTAAATATAAAAAGTGAATGAAGACCCAAGAACATACATGCACCTATAGCGGTTGGGTCGCGAAGCGACTCAGAGCGTTAGGTGCCGAAATTGAAGCTATGTTCGCCGTGGTCGCTTTCGCTTTTTATCTTCACACTTATTAAATATAAAAAGTGAATGAAGACCCAAGAACATACATTTATAATTGGCAAAGCCTTTTAGGTCATCTATAATGCATCCACAATAATAAAAGCTAGTCAAACAGGTATTATATGAGTAATCAAGATTCGGCGTTTTTCAGAAATTTTGCCCTATTTTCTGCGGGTTTAGCTGCGTTAACCATTCTATTGATTTTAATTGGTCGCTATGTGCACCATCAGGCCGTCCCTGATCAAAGTGGTCAAGTTGATCGCAGCACAGTACAAAAAACCATTCAGCCGGTGGCTGTGGTCAACACCGACCCCAATGCCATGAGTGCAACACCTGCAGCAGCCGTTTCGGAAGCGCCCTTTGGTGGCTCGCTTGATGGACAGGAGATCTATGATAATGTTTGTATGGCTTGCCACACCACTGGTGCCGGTGGTGCACCTAAACTTGTTCATGCTGAATGGGATGCCCGAGTTAAGCAGGGTATTGACACACTTTATAAACATGCCATTGAAGGTTATACAGGAAACAATGGCTTGATGCCGGCGAAGGGTGGTCGTGCCGATTTAACCGATGAACAAGTTAAAGCTTCCGTTGATTATATGATCGATCATTTAGAGTAAAACACCACTTAAACAATCAATTGATTAAGCCGCACGGGTTATTCGTACGGCTTTTTTATTGTTATCAATTTTAGCCTGAGTCAAATATATCCATAAATATTCACTGATTTCTTAAAAGCCCTTTACAAAGTAAACTGAATGGCTATAATGCGCATCTTGTTTTGAGACATCGGCTTTTTTTAGCGGGTGTTTTTTTATCTTTAAAGGCGGTTGGGTTTTACTAAAAATTAGTTGCCAATAAAGCTTGCAAAGCAGAATTTATGGGTGATAATACGCATCCCTTGAGTGAGTCGGCAGGTGGT
>QQUO01000187.1 GCA_008501575.1 Pseudomonadota bacterium | reverse complement strand
TGATGAAATCGATTCGGTCATTCACGTTTTTACGAATACCGGCACCTAAATTCAGCATCCAATCATCAGAACTCACACGAGGTCCTTGGCCGTCATGATTAAGCAGACCGGCTCCTATACCAATAAAAGGCCGCAGGCTATCACCTTGGTTAAAGTGGTAACGGGTCATAAGGCCGTATCCGGTTTGTTTCATAGAGCCTGCCCGACCGTCGTTGGCAAAACGGGCATGATCAATTTCAAAATCCAATGTCCAGTTAGGGTTTAAAAATTTACCCAAACCAATACCCGCACCAAACTGAGACTCGATGTTTTTTTCGCCATCAGTGGCGGTAAAATTAATGGTTGGTGTTAAATGCCACCGGTCATCATAATCTTGGGCCAATGCCGAGCCGGCTAATGCCGACAAAGACAGTCCTAACAGTATTTTTTTCATAGACGATTCCTCTCGCTTTAGAATTGAAAGCACAAATTTTATCACACTCATTGCCTAATCCACATAAATCTTTGTTTTAACGGGTAAAAATCATAACAGAGTCACATTTTTGCCCGATATCATCATTTTAAAGCAGCCAAACAAGCAAACACAGCCGCCACCGTGTTATGCCCCCGGTTGCCAGAAAACCTCATGATCCTTATTTAATAAGCGTGCCAATACAAACAGATAATCTGAAAACCGGTTTAAATATTGCATCACCTCCGTTTCAATGTGGTGGTGCTTTGCTGCCAGCCACACATGCCGCTCTGCGCGCCGACAAATACTGCGCGCTAAATGCACCTGACTTGCAATATGATTCCCGGCCGGCAGGATAAATTGCTTTATCGAGGGCAGCGCTTGTTGATGGAGATCGATCCATTGTTCCAGTTGCAGCACATGCTGAGAATCAATTGGATTGTCTTTATATTGTGCCACTTGCGCGCCGATATCAAACAGCTGATGTTGAATGGTCGCCAATTGCCTGTCTACTATGGCATCCGGCTTGGCGGCCCGAATAAGTCCGATATGGGCATTGAGTTCATCAATATCACCGATGGCCTCAAGCAACTGATCTTGTTTTGCGATGCGACTGCCATTGGCCAAACCGGTTTCACCGGTATCACCACTACGGGTATAAATTCTTGTCATTATGTTAAACTTTGGTTGCAGTGAATAAGGGCTTTAGAGTATAGTTCGATTGGAATTTTTGCAATCAAATATTGAGAGTCTTAAACATTAATCATAGATCTTATTGAATACTTTCATAAGGTCTCTACTTAATACAATGAATAAAACAATTTTGTATCAAATGCACTTAGACGCCGGTGCTAAAATGGTTGATTTTGGCGGTTGGCAGATGCCCATAAATTATGGTTCTCAAATTGAAGAGCACCACGCGGTCAGGAACGACTGCGGTATGTTTGATGTCTCGCACATGACCATTATCGATGTCCAAGGAGATGATGCCACCGCATTTTTATACCGCTTATTGGCCGGTGACATCACCAAAATTAACATCAACCAGGCACTCTACAGCACCATGCTCAACCCCGATGGTGGTGTTATCGATGACTTAATTGTTTATAAACAAGCGGACCATCAATACCGCATAATTTCTAATGCAGCCACCCGCGATAAGGACATGGCATGGCTTAATCAGCAAGCACAAAATTTCAAAGTCCGCATTCAAGAACAAACTGACTTAGCCATTTTAGCCTTGCAAGGTCCCCGGGCTGAACAGCGCTTACAATCATTGCTCAGCACCGATTTAGCAAGCTTGAAAAAATTCTATGCGCTCCAGGATAATGCACTTTTCATTGGCCGCACCGGCTACACCGGTGAAGACGGCTTTGAAGTGGTGTTGCCGGCTAAAGACGCCCCTGCCTTGTGGCAACAATTAATCAAAGCTGATGTCACCCCCTGTGGCTTAGGTGCCCGTGACACATTACGCTTAGAAGCCGGTTTGCATTTGTACGGCCAGGATATGGACGAGAACATCTCACCCATCAATTGTGGCCTGGCCTGGTCAGTCCGTAAAAAAGATCATGACTTTATCGGTGGACCGGTCATCGCTGAACAGCGACAAAACGGTGCCGAACAAAAACTTGTTGGACTGGTTCTGGAAGGTCGAGGTGTTTTAAGACATGGTCAGATCGTCTGTGATGACAACGGTGAAATCGGAATCATCACCAGTGGCGGCTATTCACCAACCACCGAAAAAGCCATTGCATTTGCCCGAATCCCGAAAGACAATATGAATCAATCACTTTTTGTACAGATTCGTAACAAACAATTACCCTGTGGTGTTGTTAAACCACCCTTTGTTAGAAACGGTCAATCATTATTAGAGGAATAAAACCATGAGTTATGTACCTGATAACCTATCTTACACAGCCAGTCACGAATGGCTGGAAGAAATCGAAAACGGGCTTTACCGTGTCGGTATCACAGAGTTTGCACAAGAGCAATTGGGTGATATTGTCTTTGTGGAATTGCCTGAAAACGATGAAGCCTATGCCCAGGAAGATGAATGTGGCGTGGTTGAATCAGTTAAAACTGCTTCAGACTTATTTGCCCCATTGAGTGGCACCATTGTCGAGGTCAATCTGGCTTTAGAAGACAGCCCGGAATTAATCAATGAATCCCCTTACGATGATGGTTGGATTTTTGTTATCGAAATCGCCGATGACAGTGAATTGGACAGCTTATTAAGTGCTGAAGATTATCGCAACAGCATCGAAGACGAAGAGTAACTGATACCATGCCTTTTATACCCCACACAACGGATGACATTAAATCCATGTTGGACACCATTGGTGTGGCCAATATTGACGAGTTATTTGATGAAATCCCCAAAAATTTATGGTCATCTAAACTTGATCAATTAGACGACAGCATGCCGGAAATGGCGGTGGTTAAAAAAGTCACCGAACTGGCAAAAAAAGACGGCACCCCGGCTTGTTATGCCGGAGCCGGTGCTTATGAACATCACATACCGGCAGCGGTTTGGCAAGTCGCCACCCGCGGCGAGTTTTATACGTCTTACACCCCGTATCAAGCGGAAGTGTCCCAGGGTACATTACAGGTTATTTACGAATACCAAAGTATGATTGCCCACATGACCGGTTTGGATGTCTCTAACGCCTCCATGTATGATGGCGCATCGGCTTTGGCAGAATCCATATTGATGGCGGTCAGGGCAAACCGGAAAAGTAAATCCAAAACCATATTATTGCCGAAAACACTGAATCCGGTGTACCTGCGGGTGGCAGAAAATATCGTCAAAAACCAGGACATTAAACTTATTGCGGTGGATTTTGACCCACATTCAGGTTGTCTAAACGAACAGGCTTTACGCCAGTTTGAAGGCCAGGACATCACTGCCTTGGTCATCCCTCAGCCCAACTATTTTGGCTTATATGAAAATGTCCATGCCCTGACAGATTGGGCCCATCAGCAAAATGCCCTGGCCATTGCCGTTGTTAATCCCATCAGTCTGGCTTTATTAACTGCACCGGGGCAATGGGGTAATAATGGTGTTGATATATGTTGTGGTGAAGGTCAGTCTTTGGGCGTTCCTTTGTCATCAGGTGGTCCCTATTACGGTTTTCTTACCTGTAAACAGGATTTTGTCCGACAAATGCCCGGCCGTATTGTTGGCATGACCACTGACCTTGACGATAAACCGGGATTTGCCCTGACTTATCAGGCTCGGGAACAACATATCAGGCGCGCCAAAGCCACCTCCAACATTTGCACCAACCAAGGTCTGATGGTAACCGCTTCCACCATTTATATGGCCTTATTAGGCTCCAATGGTCTGCGCAATGTGGCCGCACATTGTATTAACAATGCCGCCACCTTTAAACAAAAACTGGCCCGGCTTAAGGGTGTGGATGTGCTCTTCGATGGCAGTGGCTTTCATGAATTTGTAATCTCCGTGCCACGCTCAGCGAAAGACATTATTGACGACATGGCTGCACAAAATATCGTGGCCGGTGTTGATTTATCAGAGGATTTTCCTCAATTGGGCCAAGCGATCTTACTGTGTGTCACTGAAACCAAAACAGAAGCTGATATGGATGCCTTTGTCGATGCGCTCAGTGCTTGCCTGTAAGCGGTATTTCAATTGTGAAATCATAAAAAAAGCCGGCCACAGTGCCGGCTTTTTTTTAAGCCTGTTATAATGATTGCATGATCAAAAACCTCCTCGATAAGATTGTCTTTGCCATCGGCGTCATTGTATTTTTACAATTGCCTCAATTTATCGATCAATACACCCAACGTATCGGTGGTTATGTGGCCTCGCAACAGGCACAAATCGCCGAGTATCAAGTTTTGGCAGACAAACATTTTAAAGGTGATTTAGCGGCTTATATTGCCCGATTACGTGCCAATGCGGATCCGGTGATTGCCGATTCTGCCCACCAGATTGATGCCTTTATTCGGCACAGTGATGATCTGGCGCAGGAAGCCGAGATATATGAAAGCAAACCCCTGTGGTACACCATCCCCTATTTCATCACCCACTTTCGGGTTGATTTAGTGCAAGGCACCGCCAAGAATTTCACCCCCGGAATGCCGATTAATATCTGGTCCTGGCTCTATGGTTTGCTGGGCGGCCTGCTGTTTAGCTTAGTGTTTAACGGTTTGGTCAAATTACCAAGTGTGGTTATGAGGAAAAAATCCCCAACCTTTAAAAACAACCACCCGACCATACACACTTAATCGAATTAATCGGGTGGTTGCTGACTTTATGCAATGATTATAGGTGTTGATTCCATTCTTTAACACGGTCAGCCTGATCGGCCAATAAAGCAGCCACATCACCACTGATCTCGATGGTTTTAATGTCATCTTCGCCGGCAATTTGATTCACAACATCCATATCGCTGTCTGATTGAACTTCACCAAAAACGGTGTGCTTATCATCTAACCACGGGGTGGCCACATGGGTGATGAAAAACTGACTGCCGTTGGTGCCGGGACCGGCGTTGGCCATCGATAAAATACCGGGCTTATCGTGTCTTAAATCAGCATCAATTTCATCTTCAAAGCGATAACCAGGATTACCGGTGCCGGTGCCGATGGGACAGCCGCCTTGAATCATAAAATCATTAATAACGCGGTGAAAACTTAAATCATCATAAAAGCCTTTTTGGGCCAAATTGACAAAATTAGCCACCGTAACGGGGGCTTTATCTGCGTGTAAATTAAGTTTAATGTCACCTTTGTTGGTTTTGATGGTTGCTTGAATGCTCATAGGTAAATTCTTTATTGTAAAAAATAGCATATGGGTGTTTTGTCTTTAAATTCAAGGGTCAAATTTACAGCCACCCCTGGCTGACTGTGGGCGCACAGTCCGGCCAGTATTAATCAAAACCATTGCTGAAGATAACATCAGTGAAACCACTGGCGAGCTCATTTATGTATGCTTCAATGGCTGTGTAACCTGAGGGCATAATGTTTGTGTGGTCATTACCGTTGTTTGGATTAAGGTTATGAAGCATTTCCCAATAATCGGGCATGCCATCGTTATCGGAATCCAATAAAGCCGGTGTCGGTGTTAATCCAGCCATTAAATCCGCTGGGCGATAATTACGCCAGGAACCGGTTCGACTCTGTAATTCCTGTATTGATTGTTGCGCAACAATGTCATGCGGATAAGCACCAATCGCTGTCAATAACCGGGCCTCAAGACCCACACTTGGGCCGATTTGCGGTGCTTCATAGCCACTATAAATGGTAAAATCAAAGGCCGTAGTTTGGTTAAATTGATTGGCATTGATACCACAACAATAAAAATTATAAGCATTCGTAAAGTTAACATCAGTCCACGGATTATTAACCACACCTGTGTAAGTACCGGGATCTTCCACTAAATTATCATGCAACCAATAGTCACTTGGCACCTGACTGACATTATTTTCCGGATCAAACCAAAACGGCAGCAGAGAAATACTCGGACCTTCAATGTATTGGTTGGCGATGATATTAAATTCACCGGCCACAATATTGTGGTGCACAAATCCTTCGCGACCGTTATAAGTGATGTTGTTAATCACTTCCGCCGGTCCCACCGATAAGGCTGGTGTTCTATTCCTGGCGTGGGTAAAGACATTGTTTAGAATGGAAATATAACCACCGGTGCGGGAACCGGAATTACAGCTGTCATTATCCAGACAGGGACGATGGTTAATAATGCCTTTATTGTGGGTCCAACCATTGGCGGTGTCATAGATGGGAAATGACAGATGCGAATATTGCAAAGTAATGTGCGCAGCACCACCCCAGAAATCAATGGTCTCATCAGCACCATGGGAGGCATCAATATGATCCAGAATAATGCGATTCGCGGTTGAAAACTGAATCGCGTCATGCTGACTGGACGGCCATTGTCCGTCCGGATTGGGTGGCCGAACCCGAATATGACGAATAATGATGTTACTGATGTCCTGGTTATAAGGCGTATAAAGATGGCCAACCAGGGTGATGCCTGCCCCGGGAGCCGTTTGCCCGGCCAGGGTCACATCGCCATGAGGAATGCTGATATCGCCGGTAATAATCCCCGACACATCAAAAACAATAATCCTCGGGCCCGGCTGATTCATGGCGGCCTGTAAACTCCCGGCACCTGTGGCATTGAGGTTGGTGACTTTAATAACCGCTCCACCCCGGCCCCCTGAAGCATAAGCACCAAAACCTTGGGCTTCTGGAAATGCTTTTAGCTGAGCCCAAGCTGGAATAGAATAGCCCAGCCAAATTATCAATATCACAATTTTATTCATAAGCCACACCGTATTGTTTTACTGGCATTTGATTGTTGCTTCAATCGGGTCAAACCACGACTTTCAGAAATCAGAAAGAATCAGTTCTGTTACATACATGGCGATAACCTCTGAAATTAGGTCTTTTATCTTAGCACTTCTCGACATCAGCTTCGTTAATGATGTGTTATTTTAAGCGGCTAATTTTGGTACAAATTTTCCCGCATATTCAGATGTATCATATTACCTGCAGATTGTCCTGGTGAGCGTATATTATTGGCTTGCTCGGTTTGTCCCTTCCTGTAACTCATGTATAATCAGCAAACCTTACTGATTAGAGTTATAAAAATATGTTTGCTTCTCGTTATTTACTCCTGCTTACCGTGTTATGGATCGGGGCTTGTAGCCAACCCGAAAAACCAAGTTCAGCAGCTGCTGACAGTATCAATGTCGCCGTTGAAGATCCTTTTCTGTGGCTTGAAGAGATTGATACTGAACAGTCTTTAAACTGGGTCAAAAAACACAACAAGCGCAGCTTGGCCGTAATCGAAAACCAGCCAAAATTTCAGACTTTGTATGAAGCCAATAAATCCATTTTAAATGCGGATGACCGCATTGCTTATGTGGCGCAAATGGGTGGCCATCTGTATAACTTCTGGCGTGATGCCCAACATGTCCGTGGTATTTATCGCCGCACCACCCTTGAATCCTACCAATCTGAACAACCGCACTGGGAAATTATTTTGGATGTTGATGCCCTGGCGGAACAAGAAAATGAAAACTGGGTGTATAAAGGCATGACCTGTCGTCAACCGGTTTATGACCGATGCCTGGTTAATCTGTCTCGCGGTGGCGCTGACGCCACTGTCGTTAGGGAATTTGATTTACACGATAAAGAATTTATTGCAGATGGTTTTTATTTACCTGAAGCCAAAACCGGGGTCAGCTGGGTTGATCAGGACCGGCTTTTAGTGGGGACTCATTTCGGCGATGGCAGTATCACAGACTCAGGCTACCCGAAAGTGGTTAAATTATGGCAACGGGGTGAACCCTTAGACGAGGCCGAAACAATATTTAGCGGTAACCAAACCGATGTTGGGGTGTGGCCGGTGACATTTTATGACGGCGATGATCAGTATTTAATGATTCGTCAATCCGATAGTTTTTACACCGGTTATCAGTATATTCTGAATTCTGCCCATGCCCCGGTCAAATTAGACATTCCCCACGATGCCGATGTGGCCGGTTTAATTAAAGGTCAATTACTGATCAACATCAAATCTGATTTGGATTTAACGGATCGCATATACAAACAAGGTAGTTTGGTCAGCACACCTTTGTCTGCGTTGCTTGAGGGTCACACGGATTATCAGTTAATTATGGCGCCTTCTGCACAAATGGCCATTGCCGATGTCAGCACCAGCCGAGATTATGTGTTTGTTAACACCTTGGACAATGTCAGCAGCGTTTTGTATAAGTTTAAACCTCAGGACGACTGGTCAAAACAAGTGATTAAAATGCCTGAATTAGGCAGTGTTTCTGTCACCGGTACATCACAGGATAACAATGATGTGTTTATTAATTACCACAACTATCTGACACCTTCCACCTTATATCACTATCAGGCAGATGATGAAAAACTATCTGTTATCAAACAGTTACCTGAACAATTTGATGCTGAACCTTATCAGGTGGAGCAGCATTTTATGATGGCTGCCGATGGTACCCGAGTACCCTATTTCGTGGTTGGCCCGAAAGACATGGTTTATGACGGCAGCAACCCAACCTTATTGTATGGATATGGTGGTTTTGAGGTGTCCATGCGGCCCCGTTATTTGTCCATTGTCGGCACCGATTGGTTGGCCAATGGCGGTGTTTATGTGGTGGCCAATATTCGCGGTGGCGGTGAATACGGACCAGCCTGGCACCAGGCGGCGTTAAAGGAAAAACGCATGGTCGCTTATCATGATTTCATCGGTGTCGCCGAAGACTTAATCGCTAAAAACATCACCTCACCAGAACATCTTGGCATCTATGGCGGCTCAAACGGCGGTTTGCTGGTGGGTGCGGTGACCATGTTGCGACCGGATTTATTTAACGCGGTGGTGTCTGCGGTACCCCTGCTGGATATGAAACGCTTTAATCAATTACTGGCCGGTGCCAGTTGGATGGCCGAATATGGCAACCCGGATATCCCCGAACAATGGGACTACATTAAAACTTATTCGCCCTATCACAACCTGAAAGCCAATCAGGATTATCCGGAAATCTTTTTCACCACATCCACCCGTGATGATCGGGTGCATCCGGGGCATGCCCGTAAAATGGCGGCCTTAATGGAAGCCTATGGCCATGATTTTTATTACTATGAAAACATCGAAGGTGGCCATGGTGGTGCATCCAATAATGACCAAACCGCATATTTAAGGGCATTGGTTTACAGTTATTTGCTGCTGAAATTACAGTAATTGAAGCATTGTCTAGATAAAAACCCGCCGCAGTTCCGGCGGGTTTTTTTGATATTAAAATCGCAATTAAACCTGAGTACCACCGACCGTTAATTGATCGATTTTCATACTGGGTTGACCAATGCCCACCGGAATGGTTTGGCCGTCTTTACCACACATGCCCAGGCCCTGATCAAACTGTAAATCATTGCCCACCATACTAACACGTTGCATGGCCGTGGGACCGTCACCAATCAAGGTCGCGCCTTTCACCGGATGTTTAATTTTGCCGTTTTCAATGAGATAAGCTTCGGAAGCTGAAAACACAAATTTACCGTTGGTGATATCCACCTGACCACCCATAAAGTTGACCGCGTATAAACCGCGTTCGACAGATTCAATGATTTCACCGGGGTCATGATTACCAGCCAGCATATACGTGTTGGTCATGCGCGGCATCGGCAAATGGGCAAAGGACTCCCGCCGTCCGTTACCGGTGGTCGCCATACCCATCAGTCGGGCATTGAGCTTGTCTTGCATATAGCCTTTTAGTATCCCGTCCTCAATCAACACGTTTTCAGCACTGGGGGTGCCTTCATCATCCACCCGTAAAGAACCGCGCCGATTGGGCAAAATACCACTGTCAATAACGGTGCAGCCCTTGGCGGCCACCTGTTGCCCGATTTTACCGGCAAATGCCGATGAGCCCTTGCGATTGAAGTCACCTTCTAAGCCATGGCCCACCGCTTCATGCAGCAGCACGCCCGGCCAACCGGCGGCCAACACCACAGGCATCACTCCGGCCGGTGCCGGTTGTGCTTGTAAGTTAATTAAAGCGCCACGCACCGCATCCTGTACATAGGCATCGGCATAACCCGGCTGTAATACATCCTTTAATAAAATTCGACCACCACCGCCGGCATAACCCATTTCCATTCGCCCCTGATCATCGACACAAATCACTTGAATGCTGAGTTTGACCATGGGTCTGATATCGGTGGCCATCATATTATCGGTGGCTGCCACTAAAATTTCTTCCTGGGATGACACCAGAGAGCACACCACTTTTTTCACCCGGGGATCTTGCTGCCGGGCTTGTTGATCCATGCGCATTAATAAATCAATCACGGTTTGATTATCGACACCCGTTAAAACATCTTTAGCGGTGTATAAAGTCGGTGCTTGCTGGCTTCTTAAATTAATTCCCCGGGGGCTGTTTTGACCGTGTCGGACAATACTTCGGGCACTGTGTACCGCGTCAGCAATGGCCTGTTTATTGAGTACGTCGGTGTAAGCAAAACCGGTCTTTTCACCTTCATTAACACGCACCCCGACCCCTTTATCAATGCGATGGGCACCGGATTTGACCTGCTGATTTTCAAGCACCCAGGATTCCACCCGAGATGATTGAAAATACAAATCAGCAAAATCCCCACCGGTTTGTAGGGCATCGCCCAGTAAATGTTCTAAGTCAGTCAGGCTCAGATCGCCCGGCTCCAGAAAGCTTTGTTGAATTTGTTTGATGCTCATAAGATTGAGAATTTATACCAAGGTCTCTTAATAAAAAGGCCAGCATCATCGACGCCAGCACATATGCGATAAAATAATAAACACCAATTTGTAAAGTGGCATCGGTGGCACCGCCTGCCTTGGTGGAAAAATAGGTTAGTAATAACGCGATAACGAACACATCCAGCATCGACCATTTACCCAACAGTTGTAACCAACCGATACAGCGCCTGGAAAAATGCAGTCGGCGGCTGAATAAAATCAAGGCCATCACCACAGATTTCATTATGGGGGTGATGATGGTAAAAATAAAGATGAGAGCGGCAATCACCCGCTGATTATTGCTCCATAGCTTTTGTAAGCCGGTAACAATACTTTTTGATTCAAACTGAAACAGGGTATGCCCCAATACCGGTACTTCCTGGTAGGCCTCTATCGCCAGCACCGGTGCAAACCAACCGGTGACCAAAGCCACCGTGGTCACCACCAACAGCGCAAATAAAGTGGCCACTGAGGGCATCATAAAGGTTAATAAAAACAACAACACAAAACTGGCCATAAACAATTTAGTGTATTTATGGGCTAAATATTGATGGCGCTCAGCATTGTCCCGCTGTGCCTGCAAATCGGCTAACTGCTCGGAATAACCGTCATACCAGCTAAATGTCAGCCATTCCAGGGCCTTCTTCCCGGTGGATTTAAAATTATCACTGAGGCTCAATTGTTCATTTAAAGTAATGATTTCTTGCTCAAACTGCACCGAATGTTGCCACGATTGTTGGGCGAAATAGGCGCAAATGACTGTCATTAAGGCTAAAAACAATGCCCGCCATAACGCTGTTTTACTCATCTTGTTGTTCCAATAATTCAATCTCGGGTTCACTCCAGGGTCCGGTCACATGGTACTTAATTTGATTGGCACTTTTCAGCTGTTTACCCAACAAACCCTGTACCAAAAATCCCGCGGCAGCACCAACCGGGCCACCGGCTATGGCCCCCAAAGTGGGGAATGTTTTTCCAATTTGAGGCCGAATGATAATGATTTGATCATAACTTCTGTCCACAAAATTAACTGTGCCACTCATATGAATTTTAGCGGCTGAGGCACGAATTAAAAAGTCATCGGTCATGGCCACCCCATTAATCAAATTAAATTCACCGGTCATTTCCTCAAAATGCAAACCCTCGGCCAACACATCACGAAAATCCAACAGTAAACGCCGGGGTAAATTGGTCAGATTAAATAAACCCAAAACCCGACCAAACCCCGGTTGTTGATCCAACACTTCACCCTGGCCGATGGCGATACGCAAATAACCCGATAAGGCCGCCACATCAAAAGCAGCCGGTAGCCCGGGCCAATGCACATCCATCTCAATCAGTGTTTGGGCATTGGAAATGGGGGCATTAAATTCCATTTGTTGTAAAAATTCAGCAATCCGTTCAGAAATAATCACAATATTAAAGCGTGAGGTGCCCAATCCCCGACTGGTGCGAAGCCATTCACCGTTGGCATTGAGTTCAATGAGTTCAGATTTCATACTCAATTGTTCCACCTTAATGCCATCGGCCACATTACGCAATTCCATGCGTAAACGTCCCAGCGGCACATCGGAAAAACTAAATTGTTCAACCCACAAATGAATGTCCGGAATACCGCCATCAACGGATTCCTCGGTTAACGACTCAACATCTGCCACAGGCCAATTAAGGTATTCAAAATCAACGGTAATCCCCCGCCGTTGTAAATCATCCGCCACCAATATTTCACCCTTAACGGCTTCCCCGGCAACCGTGATTAACAGACCATCATCCTGTGTGTTAACGGCTAAACTCACCTGGGACCAGGTGCGCGACATAAAAATCAATTCCTCAACCACAATATTGGTTGTCGGCAGACTTGCCGGTTCTGTTGCTTCACCGTTTTGTTGCCAGGTTTTAACCAAAGCCAGCCATTGATCTAAATCCAACTGTTGGATATGGCCACTGATCAGCTCTTTCGGCGGATTTTCATCAGCCCCAAAATAAATGTGGCTGATGGAAAACTGTTGTTGTTCGGCCATTAACTCAGCAACCACCCGATCATCATAATAAATGTACACCGGGCCCTGGTCACAAGGTATGTCACAAACAACTGTGAGGGTTTGCGCAGTGTCAGCCGCTTTATCCAGCGGCGGCGGTAAATTAACAGCCACACCCTGCAAATCGGTGGTGGCCTTAAGTTGCACCCCATCGCTTTGGTTTTGTAACCGGATGAGCCAATTGGAATCACCGCTAATGGGTGGTGGCGTCATATCAATGGCCAGCCAATCAAGAATACCATAGCGACCTTGTAATTGGATATCAACCTGAGCACCACTGCGGTTACGGGTATTGATGGTGCCACCAACAAGGGTGTCACGACCGGCTAAGCGGGCGGTCAGTTGTTGAGGTTTGAGGCTAAAACCATCGAGTTTAACCAAGCCGTTAATGTCAGACAACACCAGGTCCTGCCACTGTAATTGCGTATCACTCAAACGAATCAGTCCCTGGGGTTCAATCAGCGGTTGCGGCCCATCCACAATCGGTATACGCAGAGCCAATTCCACGTCCTGGTGTCCACTTAACTGTAAGTCTTTTTGTAAATTTAAATCACCGGAAATTGGTGACCGACTTAAATAATCCAGCAAATCATTGTCCTGGCCACTGGCTTGAATATCCGCCACCACCTCAACAGCGCTAAAATCAGGGATATCCACCCGTGAGGGTTTAATCGCAATGGCCTCGGTGCTGGCACCATCAATCATTACAGCAATGGAATCTGCAGTAATATCAACCTCAGCATTTAAATCATGAACCCGGGGCCAATCAGGATTAAATTGAACACTGGCATCTCGAACTTGGGTTTGTGCATATAAAACCGCCGTGCCATTTTTAAAACTATCGGTGCGGATTTCTCCACCGGCGACCAGCCGGGCATTGCTTACCGTACCGGCCAATAAACCATGATCTAACCAATCAATGGTTTTTGGCTTCCACACGGTATGCGGCCAGTAATCACGTAACTTGGCCATGTCCACATCATCGATGTGGCTGTTTATCTGAAAATACGGCACCTCATCTAAGCGCAAATTGGCTGTGGCATCGAGTTGAAAATCACCACAATCGCACCACAATTGATTGACCGTCAATTGTGCAACCTCTTGGTGATACCAATTGGCCTGCAGTAACAGGCGTTGCCATTGTGCTGTACCTCGAAAAACCCCCGGCATGCGCAACAAACCACCATCACTGTCAAGCTGTAAACGGCTGACTTGGTCATGGTATAAATAAGTTCCGGCAAAGCCGGCCATGGTCAAATTCGGTAAATCAGTCCCGACCCCATGAAATTGTGCCGATAACTGCTTTAATTGTTGTTGCTCATGGTCATAGCGAAATCGCATCTGTTTAATTTCACCCTGACTTTGATTAATTAAGGCGGTGCGTTGCGCGGGCGTAAAATTGGGCAACAGTGAATTAATCATTAAATGACTTATCCAGGGCACCGGAATATTTTGGCTTTGATAAGTCACTTCATGTCCTTGCCAGTAACCATGAAAAGCAAAATCCGGATACGGCTGATTGTTCATTTGAACCTGGCTGAT
>QQUO01000140.1 GCA_008501575.1 Pseudomonadota bacterium | reverse complement strand
TGATATGAAAATCATTCGGTACCCACAATTTAAGCCGCTGTTATCACCTACAGCAGTCACCATCGGTAATTTTGATGGGGTGCACAAAGGCCATCAGGCTTTGATTAAAGAAACCATGGCAATGGCCAAAGCACAATCATTACAATCTGTGGTCGTAACCATGGAACCGTTGCCCGCACAATTTTTTAAAAGTCGGTTTGAAGTGGAACTGATTACACCGTTTAAGCAAAAAGCCCAATTAATAAAAGCCCTGGGTGTTGATGTTCTGTGCGTGTTAAATTTTAATCATCAACTGGCTCAATTATCCGCCCGGAGTTTTTGTGAAGAAATTCTTGAACAAGGATTAAAAACACAAAAAATTGTGGTCGGCCATGATTTTAAATTTGGTGCTGATCGTAGTGGAGATGTTGATTTTTTGTCTACCTGGGGACAGGCTAACAACATTGATATGACGATTATGCCACCGGTTAACAATCAGCATGGCCGCATCAGCTCAACCCATATTCGTTCTTTATTGGCCACCGGTAAATTTCAGCAAGCGAAACAGGCGCTGGGTCGAGATTACAGTATTATTGGGCGGGTGGCGCATGGTCGAAAACTGGGTCGTGGTTTAGGTTATCCAACCATTAACATCGAATTAAATAAAGGTGGAAATCCCTTACACGGGGTTTATGTAGTGCTGATAAAAATATCGAATCGCTGGCATCAGGCTGTGGCATCCGTTGGTTATAATCCAACCGTCGGCGGTAATGCCAAACGACTGGAAGTGTATGTATTGGACTTTAAGGCGGATGTCTATGGTCATTCTGTTGAAGTTTTGTTTTATAAAAAGTTGCGAAATGAAGTAGAATTTGACAGTCTATGCGCCTTACGCGCGGCCATCGAAGAAGATGTGCAAAAAACCAAACACTATTTTGCCGAACATAAAGGAGATATCTGTGAGCCAAGATTATAAAAAAACGCTCAATTTGCCCAATACCAATTTTAAAATGAAAGCCTCTTTGGCCACCAAAGAACCGCAATGGATTAAACAGTGGGATAAAGAAGGTTTATACGAGGCTATTCAGGAATATTGTCAAGATCGTCCATTATTTGTGTTGCATGATGGTCCTCCGTATGCCAATGGTGCCATTCACATGGGCCATGCGGTCAATAAAGTGCTGAAAGATGTGGTGGTGAAATCTAAAACCATGGCCGGTTTTAAAGCACCTTATGTGCCCGGTTGGGATTGTCACGGATTACCGATTGAAGTTCAGGTCGAGAAGAAGGTGGGTAAAGTTGGCCAAAAAGTGGATGCCAAAACTTTTCGCCAAAAATGCCGTGATTATGCGGACAATCAAATTAATATCCAAAAAAAGGATTTTAAACGTTTGGGTGTCATGGGCGAATGGGATAACCCGTACACCACGAAATCATTTCAATATGAAGCGGACATGGTGCGTGCCCTGGCTGAGATTGTCGCTCATGGCCATGTGGAAAAGGGCGTCAAACCGGTTAATTGGTGTTTTGATTGTGGTTCGGCATTGGCCGAAGCGGAAATTGAGTATCAGGATAAAGCGTCACCGGCCATTGATGTGGCTTTTACCGTGGTCGATAAGGGCATAAATGAAGTCATCAATTTACCGGATTCTGATTTACCATTGGCACTACCAATTTGGACCACCACACCGTGGACCATTCCGGCAAACCGTGCGGTGTCTCTACATCCTGATTTGGAATACGCTGTGGTCACCGGTCACAAACAATTTATTTTACTGATTGCCGAAGACATGATTACTGAAGTGATGCAGCGTTATGGGGTTGCTGAATTTCATGTGGCGGCCACGGTGCCGGGTAAAGCTTTGGAACATATTCAATTACAACACCCCTTATTCAATATCCAGGTTCCCATTACCCTGGGTGAGCATGTGACCACCGAAGCGGGTACCGGTGCGGTACATACGGCACCCGGTCATGGTGCTGATGACTTTGAAATTGGTCAGCAATATGGTCTGGAAATATATAATCCGGTGGATGCCCAGGGTTATTATTTAGCGGATACGCCGATGTTTGCAGGCCAGCATGTCTGGGCGGCCAATAAAACCATTGTGCAGGCCCTGGCCGATAAGGGCCAATTATTGCACCACGAATCAGTACTGCACAGTTATCCGCATTGTTGGCGTCATAAAAGTCCAACGGCTTTTCGCACCACGCCTCAATGGTTTATCAGCATGGATAAACAGCAGTTGCGCAAGCGGGCTTTAAGTGAAATCAAACAAGTTAAATGGATTCCCGGATGGGGTCAGGAGCGAATCTACGGAATGATTGAAAATCGCCCTGAATGGTGTATTTCCAGACAGCGTACCTGGGGTGTGCCAATCCCTTTTTATGTGCACAAACAAACCGGACAACTTCACCCCGATACCCAAAACATCATGGCCCAAGTGGCTGATATGTTTGAACAAAAAGGCATGGACATTTGGTATGACCTGGATGATGCGCTGTTGTTGGGTGATGCTGTTGCTGATTATGAAAAAGTCACCGATGTTTTAGATGTGTGGTTTGATTCTGGGGTGACCCATTATTGTGTGCTCAAAGCACGTGATAACTTACGGGAACCGGCTGATTTATACTTAGAAGGGTCTGACCAGCATCGTGGCTGGTTTCATTCGTCATTATTAACTGGTGTTGCCATCAATGACCGGGCGCCTTATAAAGAGGTGTTAACCCACGGCTTTGTGGTGGATAAAGACGGTAAGAAAATGTCCAAGTCATTGGGCAATGTGGTGTCACCGGTGGACGTCATGAATAAATATGGTGCCGATATCCTGCGTTTATGGGTGTCTTCGGCTGATTACCGCGGTGAAATGACCATCTCTGATGAAATTTTAAACCGAGCCGCTGATGGCTATCGTCGAATTCGTAACACCGCACGTTTTATGCTGGGAAATCTCAGTGATTTTAATGACAAAGATGCCTTAGAATTAAGTGATTGCTTACCCATTGATTTATGGGCTTTACAGCGGATGCAGGATTTACAAAGTCAGGTGCTGGCGCACTATGATGATTATCAATTGCATCATGTGTTTCAAAAAATCCACCATTTTTGTTCACAGGACATGGGGGCATTCTACTTGGATGTTATTAAAGACCGGTTATATACCGCCCAAACAGACGGCCAGGCTCGACGTTCGGCACAAACAGTGATGCATCATATTTTGCACGCACTGGTGCGGTTATTGGCACCAATCGTGACCTTCACCGCCAATGAAATTTGGCAGGCCATGGGTCATGAACGCCATATTTTGTTTGAGCAGTGGTACACATTTCCAAAAACCGCCACCCACAACCCGATTAGTGTGGAACAGTGGCAGTTAATGATTGAAGTGCGAAAGCTGGTGTCTAAAGAATTAGAACTATTACGGGTGGCGGGTCAAATTGGTGGTTCTTTGGATGCGGAAGTCACTATTTTTGTGGATGAAGCCTTGCAGCAACAGCTGTCACCATTTGCTGAAGAGTTGCGTTTTGTGTTGATTACTTCCGAGGCTAAGTTTGCAGCTTTGGACAAGTCAGCCGACGACATCATTCAGTTAGAGCATCATCAATTACTGATTAAAGCCACACAGGCACAAGGCGATAAATGCGAACGATGTTGGCATATTCAGGACAGCGTTGGTCAAGACAATAATCACCCAAGCTT
>QQUO01000024.1 GCA_008501575.1 Pseudomonadota bacterium | reverse complement strand
GATGGAACGCCGGGTTTTTTCCACCGGTGACACATACAATGACAGCGTGCGCTCAATGCTTTCCTTTTTCTCAGGTTCCGGTTTACTGGCCACCATCACTTGCACCAAAAAATAACTACCGGCAAGTACCAGTATTGGTGCAATAAATTTAATTTTTTTATTCATTGTGATTTCCCCACGGGCAAATTAGCTTTAAAAAACATTGGTTTTTAATCTTAAAATAAATTGATAATATTTATTTAAACAAAAAAAAATCATCGTTACATGGGCCAGAAGTCAGGATTTATATTCGTAATCAATGATTTATAGGACATAAGTAATAGTGGAATGCCCTTGGGACTTCATTCACTTTTTTCGATTGTATATTGTTGGAGAAAAAGTGGCCTACAGGACGTAGGTCCGTGGCGTGAGCAGGACGCGTAAGCCACCAAAGCGGGGCCACTATTGCTCCTGCGATCGCGGCACACCCACGTCTTGTGGGCGCCGCGGCGGGCATAACTAATGCCTATGCACCCGACGCTCTGATTCGCGGCCAACAACATTCTGTGAGTGCTTCTTTAACTTCATTAAAACCACACTTTCGCAATCGCCTGATCTACACTCACCAACCGCTTTGTGTGAATGTTTTGAAGATTGACATATTTATATTGCTCATATAATGGCTGTTTTTCTGTCATCTAAATATTTAAGAATGTTGTGTTTTGAGATGTGTCTTTAAATAGCCGGAAAATAACCGTTAATTTGCAGGCGGGATATTTTGGTTTGATGCAAATCAACTATTCTGCAAATAATATGGCCAATGGACTGACTCAACTTGCATGCTTTGAGCCAATCGGGACAATGGCTTAAGACCAAATGCCCAGAGAATCTCATGCCACAAAAACAAGATTGGAAGCCGCGTTCAGATGAATCTTTAAATCATGCCAGAGCCACATACGATCGTATGCGGACGAAATGCCCGGTGGCTTACAGTGATTTTTTAAAATGGTCGATTTTTCGGCATGCTGATGTCAACACCATTCTTCATGATCCGAAAACTTTCAGTAACCGAGTATCTCGGCATTTATCAGTCCCCAATGGTATGGATCCGCCACAGCATGGTGTTTATCGGCGTTTGATTAATCCTTATTTCAGTGAACAAGCGGTCCAGCAGTTTGCACCAACTTGTCAGGACATCGCCAGGCGTTATGCGAATTTAATCATTCAGGGTAAGGAAATTGATTTTATGACTGAATTTGCCTGGCCGGTGGCGGTGGCCATGCAATGTGCCTTTTTGGGCTGGTCGGAACAACACATCGACACCTTATCGGCGTGGGTGAAAAGAAACCAAAAAGCCACCCTGGCACAAGATAGAGCTGAACTTGCGGATTGTGCCGCAGAATTCGAAGTTATTGTTTCAGGTGTTATTGAGCGTCATCAGAACAAAGACGATGTCACCGCACGTTTGTTACAAGAACGGGTGAACGGCGAGCCCTTAACCCGCAGCCAGCTGATTAGTATTTTGCGAAATTGGGCAGTGGGTGAAATCGGCACCATGGCCGCAGCAATGGGTATATTGATACAGTTTTTAACGGAAAATCCGGATATCCAGCAACAATTGCGAGATGATCATGCAAAAATCCCAGAGGCCATTGAAGAAATTCTTCGACTGCACGGTCCTTTGGTCAGCAACAGGCGTAAAACCACATGTCCGGTAAATATCGCCGGTCGTATAATTCCTGCTGATGCAATTGTCAGTATCAATTGGATTTCGGCTAATCGTGATGAAGCGGTGTTTGCGGATGCGCATAAATTTCGTTGGAATCGAGATCACAGTCAAAATCTAATGTATGGTGCCGGCATTCATGCCTGTCCCGGCGCCGGCTTGGCACGGATGGAACTTAAGGCAGTGCTGACTGCAATACTGTCAGGCAGTAAAACCTTAGAAGCCGGCGGCAAACCGACACCGGCGCATTATCCCGGAAGTGGTTATGCCACTGTGCCGATAATTAGCCAATAATCAATTTCGGGTTTAGCAATTGGCTATTTTTTCAGCCATTGCATTACTCTCGGGCTTGACCCGGGAGCCCAGTAAGCGTAGCATTTAAGAATAAAGCAACGATAACGATGTCATGGCTCACCGCCACAATGGTCATTGTCAGAATTTCGTGTGATCGTGAAGGTGTCATGACAGTAACGACAGCGATATTTTGGGTGGTGAAACGATTGTCTATTATTTGGGAGTTGAATCATGAGTTGGGACGAGCGCTATGCGGATGAAGGTTATTTTTATGGGGTGGCGCCCAATGGGTTCTTAGCGAGTCAATTTGAAGCGATACCATTGGGTCGGGTGCTGTGTCTGGCCGAAGGTGAGGGTCGCAATGCGGTGTTTTTGGCCGAACAAGGTTATCAAGTCACGGCTGTGGATACCTCCAAAGTGGGCCTTGCCAAGGCTGAAAAACTGGCCCATGACCGCGGGGTTCATATGACCATTGTTCAAGCCGATCTGGCCGATTATCAAATTGAACCCAATAGCTGGCATGGCATTGTCTCAATTTTTTTTCATTTACCCCCCGATTTACGTAAACAAGTGCATCAGGCGTCGCTAAACGGATTGGTATCCGGTGGTGTATTCCTGTTAGAAGCTTACACCCCGGCACAATTAAATAACAACACCGGTGGTCCGCCCACAAAGGAATTAATGATGACAGAATCAATGCTTAAAGAAGATTTTAAAGGATTGGATATTGTCCATCTGGCTGCATTAAAACGTGATGTCATTGAAGGTCGTGGCCACACCGGGGCTGCTGACGTGGTGCAATTAATCGCGAGAAAGCCATGACGCCATTAACACCTTTTCACTTAGCCATTGCTTGCCGAGATGTGGCCGAAGCCACGGCTTTTTATCGAGATGTGCTCGGTTGCACTTTAGGGCGTTCAAGTGATGATTGGATTGATTTAAATCTGTTTGGTCATCAGTTGGTGTGTCATTTAGACCCGAGGTTAGGGAGCGATGGTCAAGTTGCTTTAGTGTACAGCGATGTCGATGCCCATGCGGTGCCAATTCCACATTTTGGCGTGGTGTTATCGATGGCGGACTGGCAAATTTTAGCCAATCGATTAATAGATTTTGGTGTTCAGTTTGTTGTTGAACCTTATATTCGATTTAAAGACCAGGCCGGAGAACAAGCCACCTTATTCTTTAAAGATCCATCAGGCAACGCCCTGGAATTTAAAGCCTTTAAAGACTTGAGCCGTTTATTTGCCACTGACTGATGAGACGGTTACCACAAACAATGATTATTCGACTGCTTTTTATCGGCTTATTAATGAGTGGTGCGCCGGTATTGGCAGTGGAAAAAATTCTGCATTTTGACAGTGATATCCACCTCACGACCGATGGTAAGATGATTGTGGTGGAAACCATTGATGTCTGGGCTGAAGGACTGGCCATAAAGCGCGGTATTTACCGTGATTTCCCCACCCGTTATCGCAACCAATTGGCGCTTGAACGTCGCACTGATTTTGAAGTGGTGTCGGTGTTACTGGATGGCGAACCCACGGCCATGATGCGGCAAGCATTGGCCAATGGCTGGCGTGTCTATATGGGAGATAAAAATCATTATTTATCCCATGGTCAGCATCGTTTTCAATTCACCTACCGCACCAACCATCAATTACAATTTTTTGATGACCATGATGAATTGTATTGGAATGTTACCGGTAATGGTTGGGTTTTTGCCATCAATAAAGTCACTGCTCGCGTTCATTTGCCTGATGGTGCCGGTAAGGCCATAAAAGACATTCAAGCCTGGACCGGTTATCAGGGACAACAAGGCGATAATTTTGAAATTATTCCTGGTGGCGATGAACAGCAAAAGGTGGAATTTGCCACCACCCAAACCCTGGCTGAACATCAAGGCTTAACCATTGGTCTATCATTTAAAAAGGGTGTGTTCCAAGAACCCGGTTTGCAATTCGGCCGTTTTATTCAACATAATATATTATGGTTAAGCACTTTAATGTCCATATTCGGCCTGCTGTTTTTTATGGTTTTGGCCTGGTATCGCCATGGCCGTGATCCGAAAAAAGGCATCATCATTGCCCGCTTTAAGCCACCTAAAGGAATTTCACCGGCCGCCATTAATTACCTCGACAACCAAAAAATCACCAACACCACCTTAACCGCCGCAATTTTGAGTCTGGCGGTCAAAGGCGCATTACGCATCAAACAAAAATCCCAGCACTATCGCCTGTTTAAGCAAAAACCCAATCAAAGTCTGTCCAAAGGCGAAAAACAACTTTTTAAAAATCTGTTTACAGATAAAAATGATGAACTCATCATCAATAAACAACCCAACGGCAAACTGGCCAAGGGTAAAAAACAATTGGCGCTTCGACTTAAAACGGAATACAAAGATGCCTGTTTTAAAAATAATCGACGCTATATTATCTGGGGTTGGCTGTTGAGTATTGTCTGTTGCGCACTTTTTTATACCTTGTTTTATGGTTTTGGTTTTAATTGGGGTGAGCTGTTGGCCGGCTTTTTGACGTTTGTTTTCATCTTTATTATTGCCATCATCTTTTTAATGACCTGGCCGGTGATTGTGGGCTTTCTGTTTATCTTGATATTGGTGGGTTCCATAACTGAAATCATGAATTTGTTTGCTGCGGTGCAAGTGGGAATCTACTTTACTTTGGTGATGATCGGTCTGAATATTTTATTCACCCGGCTGATGCAAGCCCCGACAATCTATGGTCGCCAAATAAAAGATCAAATCGCCGGTCTAAAACTCTATATCAGTATGGCTGAAGAGCAACGATTGAACCTTATGAATCCGCCCGAGAAAAACCTCGCTCATTATGAAGCCTTATTACCGTATGCAGTGGCTTTGGGGTTGGAAAATCGCTGGGCAGAGAAATTCAGCACCGTGTTTAGCGCTGAACAAGAAACTGATAAAACCACCACAGACTTGCCTTTTAGTTGGTATCAAGGCGTGGTTATCAGTGGCCAATCCTTCACTGAACAGCTCTCCGGAATTTCCAGACAATTGGATAATACCTTACAAAAAGCGGCCGATGTTCCGGCTTCAAAACAAAGTATATCGTCCTCATCCGATGGTTATGGCAGCTATTCGAGCTCATATTCTTCGTCCTCATCAAGCAGCAGTTTTTCATCCGGTGGCGGTTTTTCCGGTGGCGGTGGCGGCGGTGGCGGTGGTGGTGGTTGGTGAGTTCATCAGCACAAAAAACGCCGCAAATAAAACCCGAATATTCCATTTTTATATGAAATATTCGGGTTGGCGGCGTTTTTATTGTGTTTATAACAATTCTTTACAAGGTTTCTTGTAACCATTTAAAGAATTCTTTTTGCCAGATTAAGCCATTTTGCGGACTGGCAATCCAGTGGTTTTCATCAGGGAAAAATACCAGTCGGCTCTTAATACCTTGCAGTTGCGCAGCCTGAAAAGCCGCTAAGCCCTGGCCGATGGGTACGCGGTAATCGGTGTTACCGTGCATCACCAGAATCGGTGTATCCCACTTGCTGACAAAGTTAATTGGATTAAAATCCTTCAGGGCTTTTTGGGCATCTTGATTGTCTTTGTCCCAATACGGTCCGCCCATGTCGTAATCGACAAAAAACAGCTCTTCAGTGGTGCCGTACATACTGCGGAGATCAAACACACCGGCGTGGGCAATAAAGGTTTTAAAGCGTTTATCATGGTGACCGGCGAGATAAAAAACCGAATAACCACCAAAACTGGCACCAATGGCGCCTAAACGGTCTTTATCCACATAGGATTCCTTGGCCACATCATCAATGGCATCAAGGTAATCCTGCATGGCGCCACCACCCCAATCTTTACTGATGGCTTTATTCCATTCCACCCCATGACCGGGCATGCCACGGCGATTTGGTGCCACAATAATATAGCCTTGTGAAGCCATCACCTGGAAGTTCCAGCGGTAGGAATAAAATTGCGACAAAGGTGATTGTGGTCCGCCCTGGGCGTACAGTAAGGTTGGGTATTTTTTGTTTTTATCAAAATTCGGCGGATAAATCACCCAGGTCAGCATGTCATGACCATCTTTGGTTTTCACCATGCGTTTTTTCACCGTGGGTAAATCCAACGCCTCATAGAGATCATCATTGACGTGACTGAGTTGTTTGAATGATTTTTTGTTTAGATCAAACCGATAAATTTCCGGTGCATGATTCATATCGGTGCGGGTGACAATCAGGGCACCTTCGACTTCCCCTACAATACCGGTGACATCGAATTGACCTTCGCTGAGTTGTTGTAAATCCGGCATGCGTTTGGTTTTACCCGGATCATCGACACTGAATAATTGGATGGTACCGTTTACCGGCGCCGTAAAATAAATATTTTCACCGTTTTCGGCCCATTTGAAGCTGCGTACCGTACCGTCCCAATGGGCGGTGAGGTTATTGCTAAAGCCTTTATGCTGGACGATAATGTCATTCTTATCGGCTTCATATCCGGGGGTTTTCATTTGTAACCAGGCCAGGGTGCCTTTTGAAGAAAACGCCGGACTGGTGTCATAACCGGGATTGTCCGATGTGATGTTCTCAGTTTTTTTCGATTTTAAGTTGTATTTGTAAATATCTGTATTGGTGCTGGTGGCATATTCAGTACCGGCCAGTTTTTTACTGACATAGTAAATGTTCTCACCTTTCGGTCCCCAAACATAGTCCTCATCACCACCGAACGGCATTTGTGGTGTGTAATAGGGCTCATCCGGCATAATATCGGTTTCTTCTTCGGTGGCTAAATCACGGTAAAACACATGATTAAAATGACCATCGTTATAACTGGACCAATGGCGATAATCCAAAGCATCATAAACATTGACCTCAGCCTTATCCATGCCTTCATAACGGTCCTTACCGGCAACTTCATTCACCAAAACTTTTTTATGAAACAGTTTTTTGGTGCCATCCGGTGACAGGTTTTTGTCTTTGATTAAACCGTCATAAGATTCTGCCAGCAACGCCGGACCACCATCCACCGAAATTTTATAGGTCTTTTTATCAAAATCATTGGCCGAAACATCCGGTGTCGTGACTTTAAAAAAGACATGGGATTTATCCTGCGACAAGCCCAAAGCCGAAACCCGCTCAACCTGCCATAATTTTTCCGGGGTTAAGACATCGGCATGCGCCGAGACAGCCGCCCATAACAACAACAAAACAAGATATTTTTTCATCGCATCAATGACCATTAAAAAAGGCTTATCAGGTTACCTAAAAATAGGCTAAAAAGAAAGGTATCCTTGTTTATTTTTGGTTTGAAAAATACCTTGTCTATTCAAAACCGTTTGATTTAGATTAGGTAATAAAATACATCATAGGCTAATAAATTCAGGGTTATTGTTTATTTTGCCCATTAATTGACGCTAAGCTTGTATAAATGCCCAAATAAATGAATTGGAGAAAATACTGATTTGTTTATGAACTTACGCTAACTTGGTTTCTGCCACTTTTTTTACTTTGGTATAAGGCTTGATCTGCTTGCAAAAGCCATTCATCCATATTTTGGTTTGGTAATTTCTTGCTTAAACCAATACTGATTGTAACGGTCATATTAGACTGTTCGGCCAGTGTTTTTGTGGCGATTTTTCCTACAAGTTTATTTGCGATGGTGGTGGCTTGATTAAGGGTGCTGGGTTGAAGTAATACCAAAAATTCCTCGCCACCCCATCTTGCGCATGGTGTGTTTTCAGGCATCAGGCCTGAGATGTTTTGGGCCAATTCAATCAGCACTTTATCACCAACTGCATGACCGTATTTATCATTGATGCGTTTAAAATAATCGACATCAATCATCAATAAAAAAGCATCATGTTTACCATTGTCCTTGACACACACTTGCTCGATAATACGCGACATTTCCCGTCGATTATAAAGGTTTGTCAGGGCATCTGTTTTTGCCAGTTTTTCATTGATTTCCTTGGCCTTCTTCATTTTTGCTAAGGCATCTTGAGTTTCTAATTGTTGGACATGCAAGGCTTTAACCAAACGCTGTTTCATGACCAATAACAACAATGCAACAAAAAGAATTGGTACTAAAATGGCAATGCCGATCCATGTTAAGCGCTGATTTTTTAGATACAATTCATTTTGTTCACGTTCAAACTGAAGCTGCGAACGTGTTCTTTCAACATCATTAAGGGCACGCACTTCTTCCAGTTTTAATTTTAAAATTTCATCCTTAATGGACTCAACTTGAGTCAAATTTCTTGAAGAAATAGACAGGGCTAACTGAAATTGTTGCGTTTGGGCGTATAACTCAACCAAAATTTTGCCCAGATTAATTTGCGACTGATGGAGTTTTTGATTGCCCGCCATATCGTAGGCTTTATTAGCAACTTCAATGGCCTGTTCATAAGCCCCCTTGGTTTGATACATCTCTGCGCCTGCTTCTAAACACCACACTTCAAAACTGGGTAAATTTTCGTTGGCTGCATGGCTCAAACAAGTCTTAAAAGTTTCTGTGGCGTTGTCAAAATCGTTCAGCTTTATATACAATTCGATTTGGTTAACAAGCGCTGAAATGGTGGTTGTCGGACGATCCAATTCGATGGCTAAATCTAATGCATTATTTAGAAATTGTGTTGCCAATTCATATTCATTGGTTTCAATATAAACCGCAGCCAAATTATTTTTTAATTTTGCGATATCTGTTTTTGATTGTATTGATTCGAAATAAGCCAATGCTTGCTTAAAATGATTCAATGCCAATTGGAAATCACCAGAACGCAAATGCACTGCGGCAATCAAATTAGTCAGTTGAGCTTGTTCCCATAATAAATTATTTTGCTCAGCAACCAAATGGGCTTTGAGTGCATAGTTCATGGCCTGATCAAATCCACCCATGCGATAGAAATTTTGCCCCATTTGGCGCAACACCATTTCTTTGAGATTAACATCGTCGATGTTTTCGGCTTGGGATTCAACATTAATCAGCAATGACTGTGATTCTGAAAACTTATTAAGATAATACAAAGCTTTGGCTTCAAGTACTGTTAGCCACAATAAAGAAACCTCATCCGTTTCCGTCAATCTTAATGTATTAATTTTATCAAAGGTTGCTTGTTGCGATTCATAAGTGAGCTTATCCAATGCTAAAAACTTATCAGGTGGTTTAGCGATAACTGAGTTCGGCAAGGTCAAAAATAGAACAATAATCTGTAATGTTTGTAAAAGAGCCATACGGATTTTTTTAATATACAGATTTGTTATCATCATTGATTCCAATAAAATCTTACGATTGATGTTAGCTCAAGTCATTAGTTAAACAATTAGCTTAATTGACTAATCAGATTGTTGCAAAATAATTTTTTATATATAAATTAAAATACTCCATCAAGAATTTTTAAATAGCTTCAGTTGATTACTTAAAACCCGTGGCAAAACCGAATAAAAGAGGTCCGACAAAAACAGTGGATGTGTATTGCAGCCAATGTCAAACCCGGCTGTTTAAATACCGCAAGGGCGGTAAAGGGGCGTTGGTGAAATGCTTTAAAGAACGGATTAGTCAGGATTTTACAAATAAGCCATGTCACTGTCCCGAATGTGGCCAGGAATTTGCCCGTGATACCTTGGTGCGGGGTACACCGGCGTACAAAATGATTGGTGGTAAAGTGTTTGCAAAGTAAGCGAGCATTTAAAACCAATGAATTGTCGAAAACAATCGTTGGGACCTTTTTTAGTCAATGTATCCAGTAAAAATCATATAAACACCCGCCTGATTAATGCCGTCATGGGCTTTAAATGTCAATTTACATGGGATATGATTATTAAAAATAACAGAAATTGAATGCCCAACTCGCCCAGCAATAAAATCACTTTAAATATGGGAATTACAGTTCCCAGTCTTATCTTTATCATCATAACCTGTTTTTTTGCAGCGTTCTATCCTGATCAAACAGGTGCGGTTCTTGATGATATTAAGTCTTTTATCTTCGTTAACCTCAACTGGGTGTATGTTTGGGCGGTGACCTTGTTTGTGTTCTTTCTGTTTTATTTAATGTTGAGCAAATACGGCAATATTAAGCTCGGCAATAACGACAGTAAGCCGCAGCATTCTTTTTTCTCCTGGATTTCGATGTTGTTTGCCGCTGGCATGGGCATTGGTTTGATGTATTTTAGTGTGGCTGAACCGATGCAACACTTCAGTTCTCCCATTTTTGCCGGTGAAGATGTCATCACACGGACTAAGAATGCGCAACTTTATACTTTTTTCCATTGGGGTATTCATGCCTGGGCCATTTATGGCATTGTCGGTTTATCTTTATCTTATTTTACCTATCGTTATAAGTTGCCGCTGTCTTTACGCAGCTGTTTTTATCCCCTGTTAAAGGATCGTATTCAGGGTAGATGGGGCAATGTTATTGATGTTTTTGCACTCTGTAGTACTGTGTTTGGGATTACCACAACCTTGGGATTCGGGGTGGTGCAAATAAATTCCGGATTGGTCAACATGAATATTTTTCCGGGTACCAGCTTCACATATCAATTTATTATTGTCTTCGTTTTGATTGCCATTGCCGTGCTGTCTGCCGTTACCGGCGTCAGTAAAGGTATTAAAACATTGAGTCGAATCAATATTGTGGCTGTTATCTTATTGTTACTGTTTGTTATTATGGTGGGACCCACCTCACATATTTTGGGCAGTTTCACTCAAGGTATAGGCAACTACATCAGTGGTTTTATCGACCTTACTTTTAACACCCATGCCTACAAAACAGATGAACTGCCCTGGTTTTATGATTGGACCATTCTTTACTGGGCCTGGTGGATATCCTGGGCGCCTTATGTGGGCATATTTATTGCCAAAATTTCCAAAGGCCGAACCATCCGTGATTTTGTGGCGGCGGTGCTCATTATCCCGACCTTGTTTAACTTTATTTGGATGACTGTGTTCGGTAACAGCGCCATGTGGATTGATAAATTCAAAGCCGGCGGGGCCTTAAGCGGTATCGCCACCAATCCCGATGTCTTGATGTTTAGCTTTTTGGAATATTTGCCGTTATCAAGTGTAACCAGTTTGCTGGTCATTTTAATTATTATTACTTTCTTCGTCACCTCAGCAGATTCAGGCATTGTTGTCTTGGACAGCATTGCCACAAGAAACTCGACCAAAACGTCTAAAACCCAAATTGTTTTGTGGGGTGTGGTATTGGCAGTAATTTCATTGGTATTATTAAATGCCGGCGGTTTACAAGCTTTGCAAAGCATGACATTAATCACTGCTTTGCCGTTCTCTATTATCATGATTTTGTTTATGGTCAGTTTGGTCAAAGCGCTGCGAGTGGATTATAAATATTACCAGAGAGATTTTTCTGAACCCACGAATTTATGGACCTCTGATTCCTGGAAAGACAAGTTAAAACAAATCGTCACCTTTAAAAATAAAAGGGCCATTGATTTATTTCTCAGCACCACGGTGAAACAGGCTTTTGAAGAGTTACAAGCAGTATTGTCTCACTATGATATCAACTCGAAAATTAACACCCATCAAAACCCGAACCGGGTTGAAATAGAAATTAAGCACGAGATTGTTAATAATTTTATTTACGGTGTCAGAAACGAATCCATTAATTTACCTGAGTATTTTTTAAATGAAGACAATCTGCCGGATGTTGACAGTGATGAATCTTTTTTCCCGCTGTCATATTTCGGTGATACCCGAGAAGGTTATAACATCAATTATTTCACCAGAAATGAATTAATTACCGATGTGCTTAAGCATTACGAACGGTTTTTAAAATTAACATCGGAAGAAAAAAATGTGATGTTCATCAGTAGCAACATCAATCACAAGATATTTAAAAAAATTAAACGTGAATTTAAAAAAGATTGATGAGGCGGTTGTAAATTCAAATAAAAGAATTTTTGAAATCAAGACACATAAGGGCAATGCAAACAATAAATTATTCGATGGCTGGGTTTTATTTTTTCTGTTCTTTATTGTGTTGAGTGTTTTTTTATGAGGGCTTTGATTTCCTCATCGAAAACAATATTTTCAGCTTTAATGGCCTCGATAAAACCCTCCATGGCTTTTTTTGCATATTCCGGCGTAATTGATTTACTTGGACCAAATAAATTTGAAATACCTCTGGCAACTTTTTGCCAATCCTGCCCGGGAATGATTTTGGCCAAATCTCTGTACCGATCATTGTTTTCTGAGACACGTTTCCAAGGCCAAAAAGTCCATCCATTTATGGGGAATTTTGGGTTTTGGTAAAGTTTTAATTGATTTTCAATCCAACTGGATTTATGTGCTCCAAATTCACCGTTCCAGAGAGGGACATTATGTTTATTGGCAATTTCAGTAAGCTTAATCAGGTTTTTTTCATCTGTTTCATCGGTAAAAAAGTTATAGGTATGAAAACTATAAACTTGATTGGCATCCAATGGTTTGTCGTACATTGAAAAGTCAGATGAAAACCTACCGCCTTCAAGTATTATCATATGAGATTTATCGACTTTTCTTATTTCGTTAATAATTCTTTTTTGCAGGTCTACCAGGTTTTTACCGGCTGGCGCATCTGGTTCGTTAATAAGATCATAACCCGCAATAATTTCCCTGTCTTTATAGCGGCTGGCTATTGCCTTCCAGATATCAATTGTTCTTTGCTGGTGAACCGGAGAGTGCCAAACATTTATAAATTCCGGATCGGAAACAAATGCACCCTGGCCACCGGGAAGTGCATGAAAATCTAATACCACATATATATTATGCCGTTCACACCAAGTTAATAAGCGATCAAGATATTTCCAGCCCTCCGCTGTGTATTCATCTAATGGGTTTTCGTCCTCTAAAACGGTATGATTAAAAGGGACACGTACAGTATTTAATCCAAGCCTGGCAATCATTTCAATGTCTTTTTCAACGATAAAATGATCATAAATATGAGTTCTGAAAATACGGGTTTGTTCTTTTCCCGCCATCTTTTCCAAACGCTTTGTTATTGTTGTTTCTGATGTTAAACCGGCGCCCCATAATGTGCCATTCCACATAAGCCAGCCTTCCAAAAGCACACCTTTTAGTTTAATTGGCTTACCTGCGCCATCGACTATTCTTGTGCCTTTAGCGTGTACCATTTTGTTATCAGTTACCGGTGGCGAAATAATGTTATTAGTTTCTTTTTGAGGTGCTGGTATCGGGACACAGCTTTGTAAGAAAATACAAATACTGATTAAAAGAAGGGCTATTTTATATGATTTGCAATTCATGGTATTCCTTTATTCTTTAATAAAGTGTTACATCATTATAATCATTTTCGGACGGCTACAAACACTTTAATCAATCCAATTACCTTTGTGATAATGCTTTTACTTTTTTGAATTCAGCCGACTAATAAGAATTGCAATTGATCGGGTCAAGTTACAGAGTCATTTTTTATGCTTTGGTCATTAACAATGAGGGGTTATTGTCAGGGCTGAGTTAAAACTGAAGCTTTACACCTGCGTAATAATTTCTGGTTGCTGCCGGGTTGAAATAACGCTGACCAAAGGCATTGATGTCATTGCCTAAGCTGTATTGTTCGTTCAACACATTATCTACGCCCAGGAACAACTGCAGCTGTAGGGACGATGACAGACGCCAGTCCCAGGTGCCTTTTAATTGCAGCAAATGAAATTTGTCCGAAAATACGCTGTTGCCATCATTTAAGGGCATTTTGGCGGTGTAGTTATGAGAAATATTGAGGCCGAGCTGCCTTGGAAAGGTGAATGATAAGGTGTTTGTCCAAACCCAGTCCGGAACGGCGGTGACCTTATTGCCGGTATAATCGTTGTTATTAACCTGATAATGTCCGAATCTGTAATGATTGTAGGCAACCGCTGAATGAAAACTGAGGGTTTGAATCAAGCCATCATTGTTAAAAGGTATCAAGTTTGCCCAAATAGAGGCTTCAAGACCTTGTTGTTTTATTTCGCCGGCATTGACAAAAAATTCAGCACCATTGTCACGCAATTGTCTGATGATTCCATCATCCATGGTGTAATGATAAAGACTGATATCCGACATAAACCGCCGGTTGGCTGTTTCCCAGCGTACACCGACTTCGTAATTGATGCCGGTTTCGGCGTCCAATTCTGTATTAATGGTGTTGTCTGAAGAACGCACTTCGGCCAGGGTTGGCGGTGAATAGCCTTTTGCCACAGAAGCCCGTAGCGCAATGTGATCAGACAGTCGGTAAGACGTGGCCAGCCGCGGCATCCATATACGGCCAAATGAAATATCACCTGGTGGGTTGGCGACACCAGAATCATGGGACTGATAACTAATTTCGGCATGATTTAAGCCCAGGGAAGCTTCCACTGTCCAACGATGATAAAACTTCATC
>QQUO01000081.1 GCA_008501575.1 Pseudomonadota bacterium | reverse complement strand
GTGATAACGTTAAGATGGTGGTTGAATTGATTGCACCGATTGCGATGGATGAAGGTTTACGCTTCGCCATTCGTGAAGGTGGCCGTACCGTGGGTGCGGGTGTTGTGGCTAAAATTATTGAATAATTAATTAATCCAAGGCAATGGCGAAAAGCCGTTGCCTTTTATCAGAGGCAAATTAACATGGCTGGTCAAAAAATCAGAATTAGACTCAAAGCGTTTGATCATAAACTCATCGATCAATCTGCAGGCAGAATTGTCGATACAGCAAAAAGAACCGGTGCCCAGGTACGTGGCCCGATTCCATTACCGACGAAAATTGAACGGTACACTGTATTAACGTCCCCCCACGTCAATAAGGACGCGCGGGATCAATATGAAATTCGTACGCATAAACGCTTGGTTGACATCGTTGATCCGAATGATAAAACAGTGGATGCTCTCATGAAGCTGGATTTATCTGCCGGTGTTGATGTGCAAATCCAATTAAATTAGGAGTTGAAAAATGTCATTAGGAATCATAGGTAAAAAAGTCGGAATGACGCGTGTTTTCAACGATAAAGGTGAGTCTGTACCAGTCACAGTTATCAATGTTGAGCCGAATATTGTTGCTCAAGTTAAATCCATGGACATCGACGGCTATCAAGCTGTGCAAGTGACCACAGGTTCACGTAAACAGTCGAAAGTTAATGCGCCGACTGCCGGACATTATAAAAAAGCCGGTATTGAAGCAGGAACCATCTGTAAAGAATTTCGTACTGACCAAGAGTTCAAAGTGGGCGATACCATTGAGTTGTCTATGTTTGCAGATGGTCAGAACGTCAATGTTTGTGGCACCAGTAAAGGTAAAGGTTACCAGGGTGTGATTAAACGTTATAACTTTCAAATGCAAGATGCCACACATGGTAACTCATTGAGTCACCGGGCGCCGGGTTCAATTGGACAATGTCAGACCCCGGGTCGTGTTTTCAAAGGCAAAAAAATGGCCGGACACATGGGTGCTGAGCAGGTGACAACCCGCAATTTGCAATTGGTTAAAGTGGATGCTGAAAAAGGTCTGCTGTTAATTAAAGGTGCTGTGCCGGGTGCCAAAAATAGCACTGTTGTGGTCAGCCCCTCAGCATAAACAGATTTTGGAGAATTATTGTGGAACTGACAGTATCAGGAAAAAAACAAAAAATTGATGTTTCAGAATCTGTGTTTGACAGAGATTATTCTGAAGCCTTGGTGCACCAGGTGGTCACCGCTTATATGGCCACGGGTCGTGCCGGAACCAAAGCACAAAAAAACCGCGCTGCCGTAAGTGGTGGTGGTGCTAAACCTTGGAAACAAAAAGGCACCGGACGTGCCCGTGCCGGAACCATACGCAGCCCGATTTGGGTGGGTGGTGGTAAAACATTCGCCGCTTCACCGCGTGATTTCACCAAAAAAGTGAACACCAAAATGTACCGGGCTGCGATGAAAACCATCTTATCTGAATTAAACAGAAATGATCGTTTGGTGGTGGTTGACGGTTTAGATACAGCCAATGGTAAAACCAAAGAAGGTATTGAATTATTGGCCAAACACAAAGTCGATAAGGCTTTATTGGTTGATGTTGAGCCCAGTGAAAATTTAGTGCGCTCAACCAATAACTTACCCTATGTGTATGTTATTAACGCCTTAGGTATTGATCCTGTGTCTTTGGTGGCAGCGGACAAAGTGTTGGTCACTGTGGATGCGATTAAACAAATTGAGGAGTGGTTAGCATGAGTTTGAATAATTTATACACAACAATTTTATCGCCGGTGATTTCTGAGAAATCAAACCGTGTCGGTGAGTTAGCCAATCAATATGTGTTTAAAGTGGCTAAATCAGCCAACAAACAACAAATAAAATCAGCAGTTGAGCAGTTGTTTAAAGTGAATGTACTTGATGTGTCTGTATTGAACGTCAAAGGTAAAACCAAAAGTTTTCGTATGAAAGCCGGCAAACGTCCGGATTGGAAAAAAGCCTATGTGCGCATTCAAGAAGATCAAATGATTGACTTTGGCACCAAAGCTGAATAATTAGGAGAGTAACAGTGGCATTAATTAAACATAAACCAACTTCTCCGGGTCGTCGCGGTACCATTAAAGTACAACGTACCGGGCTCTATAAAGGGCGCCCCGAAGCCAGTTTGACCGAGAAAAAATCCAAGACAGGCGGTCGTAATAATAATGGTCGCATTACTACCAGACACATTGGTGGCGGACACAAACAAAAATACCGTATAGTTGACTTTCGTCGAAATAAAGACGATATCACAGCAACGGTTGATCGTATCGAGTATGATCCAAACCGCAGTGCCTACATCGCGCTGTTAAAATACAGCGATGGTGAAAAACGTTACATACTGGCTCCCAAAGAACTGGAGCCTGGCATGGAAGTTGTTTCTGGCACCTCAGTTGGTATAAAAGTCGGTAATTGCTTACCCCTGGATAATATTCCTGTGGGCAGTATTGTTCATAACGTTGAAATGAAACCCGGTAAAGGCGGCCAACTGGCGCGCAGTGCCGGAACTTCGGTTCGCTTGGTGGCGAAAGAAGGCATTTATGCCACCTTACGTTTACGTTCCGGAGAAACCCGTAAAGTACCGGCACAATGCCGTGCAACTTTGGGTGTTGTATCCAACAGTGAACATAACTTAGAAAAAATTGGTAAGGCCGGTGCAAGTCGATGGCGTGGAATTCGTCCGACGGTGCGTGGTGCTGCCATGAATCCAGTTGACCATCCGCATGGCGGTGGTGAAGGAAAGACCTCTGGTGGTCGTCACCCAGTTACACCTTGGGGCGTATCCACTAAAGGACATAAAACGCGTAAAAACAAGCGAACTGATCAGTTCATTGTACGCAATAGAAACAAGAAATAAGGTAGCACTATGCCAAGATCGCTTAAAAAAGGCCCTTACGTTGATATCAGCTTATTGAAAAAAGTTGACAAGGCCGTTGCAGAGAACAGTAAAAAACCCATTAAAACCTGGTCACGTCGTTCCATGATTTTACCTGATATGGTTGGTCTTACGTTGGCTGTTCATAATGGTAGACAACATATTCCCGTGTTGATTTCTGAAGAAATGGTTGGGCACAAGTTAGGTGAGTTTTCACCGACCCGAACATTCAGATCTCACGTGGCTGATAAAAAAGCAAAAAGGTAACAGACAATGGAAATTCAAGCTAAATTGAGAAGAGCCAATATATCGGCGCAAAAAGTGAGATTGGTGGCCAATCAAGTGCGTGGTATGAACGTTGAACAAGCCGAACAGCTGTTAACGTTTAGCCCCAAAAAAGCCGCCCATATTGTTAAAAAAGCTTTGATGTCTGCGGTCGCTAATGCCGAGCACAACAACGGCTTGGACGTTGATGAATTATACATCAGTGCCATTTTCGTTGATGAAGGGCCGACACTGAAAAGAGGTCGGGCACGCGCTAAAGGTAGAGGCACTCAAATTTTAAAAAGAACCAGCCACATCACTGTAAAAGTGGCTGAAGCATCATAAGGGCAATATTATGGGTCAAAAAGTACATCCAATAGGTATCCGATTAGGAATTTCAAAACAGCATAATGCCAAATGGTATGCTGAAAAAGAGCAATTTGCGGATCAACTCGTCAAAGACATTAAGGTGCGGGACTATCTGCATGATAAATTAGCGCATGCATCGATCAGTAAAATCGAAATCGAACGTCCGGCTAAAAA
>QQUO01000308.1 GCA_008501575.1 Pseudomonadota bacterium | reverse complement strand
GGTTATTGGCTAACGGCGGGCAGAGCGAAGTATTGGCCCGCGAATACTTAGTTATTCGCCTGTGGTCAGTGCCGTTTCATTTGTTGTTGTTTGTGGTTAATGGCTATTTTCTGGCGGTGGATCGTGCCCGTTTGGTGCTGTATCTGACTTTAATTAGCCAAGTGACAAATATGGTGCTGGATTACCTTTTGGTTATGGTGTTTCATATGGATGTCCGGGGCGTGGCCTGGGGCACACTAATTAGTCAGGCACTGGCAGCACTGGTTGCTCTGGTTTGGTTGATAAAGCACCAGGACATCACTGTTAAACTGTGGCAAAAGCGCAGTCAATGGTGGCAACAATCACATTTAAAAGCACTGTTTAATTTAAACACCGATGTCTTTATCAGAACCCTGTGTTTAATGATTGTGTTCGCTTTGATGACCCGTTTTAGTGCCGCACAAGGACCGCTAATTTTGGCTGTTAATGCGGTGCTATTAAACTTTTTCTATCTCACCTCCTATGCCCTGGATGGTTATGCCCATGCCATTGAATCCATCAGTGGTCGTTTATATGGTCAAAAAGATTGGCCAGCCTTGCGGTTAGCGGTGACGGCCGTTTTTAAAGTGTCTGCGTTGGTGGCCATATTAATGAGCCTGGTGTTTTTGATGACGGGTCAGGGTATTGTCGCTTTACTGACCGATTTAACGGAGGTTAGAAACACCACAGAACACTATTTAGTGTGGGTTTATGTGTTACCGGTGGCGGCCATGCTGGGCTTTATATATGATGGCTTATGTGTCGGTATAACGGCCTCTAAAATCATGCGTAATGCGATGTTGGTGGCAACCTTTTTGGCATTTTTACCGGCATGGTATTTAGCGGGTGTGTTTTTGGCTCATTGGGATGATAATCATCGCTTGTGGGCAGCGTTTACCTTGTTTTTTATCATTCGCGGTTTGATGATGCATCGCATGGTCCGCAATCAGTATCGGCATCATGTCACAAAAATGTAGATTAATGTCAATGACCCATTAAAAATTTGCTAAAATTTTTAAATCTTAAGGAAATTGTGACCGATGATTGGAATAACACGTCTTTTTATAATTTTTGGATGCTTATATGGCCTCGTGGTGACCGCCGCGGAACCACGCCCTAAAGTGGGATTGGTTTTATCCGGTGGTGGTGCCCGCGGTATTGCGCATGTGGGCGTCATTAAAGCCTTACATGAGAAAAATATTCCCGTTGATTACATTGCCGGTACGTCGATGGGTGCCATTGTTGGCGGTTTGTATGCCATTGGCATGGCGCCAGATGATTTGGAATGGGCAGTGAAATCGGTGGACTGGGATAAAGCCCTTAATCCGGGTAGTCCGCGGGTGTTGAAAAATTATCGCCAGAAACAGGAGGAGAAAGATTATTTTACTGAGTTGGAAATTGGAATTTCCAAAGAGGGTGCGAAATCCAATGTTGGACTGGTTGGGGATCATCGGGTAATGCTTGAATTACAGCGCTTGGTGGGCAATTTTAATGTTCAAAATTTTGACGATTTCCCCATTCCTTTTCGAGCGGTGGCAACAGATTTAAATGCCGGTGTTCCTTATGTCATGGATCATGGTGATTTGGCCATGGCGATGCGCGCATCAATGGCTGTGCCGCTGGTGTTTGGACCCGTTAAGCATCAGGATCGCTATTTGGTGGATGGCGGTATCTTAAATAATTTACCGGTTGATGTGGTTAAAGCCATGGGTGCGGACATTGTTATTGCCGTGAATATTTCATCACCCTTGGGTCAAGTGGACGATAAATCGTCGGTGATATCAGTCACTTATCAAAGCATTGATGTGGCACTGGTTCAAAACACCAAAGAATCTGAAAAATGGGCCGATATTGTGATTAAACCCGCTTTAAAAAACATCTTACCGAATATGTTTAACCGGGCTGATGACATGATTACCGATGGCTATTTAGCCACCTATGCCGAATCGGAGCAACTGGCCTCACTGGTGTTATCTGATTATGATTATCAGAGTTATCTTGAAACCCGAAATTTCTTACCAAGAGAAATTCCCAGTCGCATTCAGTTTGTTCGTTTTGAAGGCAATAATCGGACCTCCTCTGCGCGGCTTAATGAGCATGCATCTGCCATTATTGACAAAGAATTTCAAGCCGGATTGGTGCAGGACTTTGTCGATCAAGTGGTGGCCGCGGAACCGGATATTCAAAACATCACCTATAAAGTGGTGGAAGAAAAAAATCGCCGAGGGATTGAATTAAAAGTCCAGGAAAAGCGGTGGGGGCCTGATTATCTGCGGTTTGGCTTAAAGGTGGCAGATGATTTTGATTCCAACACCCGTATTTCTGTTTTGGTTCGCCACCAACGATTTAATATTAACTCCAAAGGCGGCCATTGGACCAATGACCTCAGCATCGGCTCGGTTCTGGCTTGGGAATCAGAATTGTACCAGCCACTTGATTTTAGTAATGAATACTTTGCCACCTTTAATGTTGAAGCGATTAAAGACACCAAACGGCTCTACCAAGGTCTGGATGCCGTTGGCGAATATGATCATAAACGCTACGGCATGGGTATTAATGTAGGCCATAACCCCACCCGCAACAGCGAACTGCGGGCCGGTTTATGGTTCAAGGATGAAAGTGTTTCACCGGTAATCAATGATTTGAGTTTTAAGACTGCTGTTGATGATACGGTGGGCCTTAAAATTAATTATGGTATTGATACCCTGGAAAAAACCATTGCCCCACGTTATGGTTATGACCTACAAACTGAGCTGGGTATTTTTGATCGAGTGCAGTATGTCAGTTTCGATGGCTTTCAACGCTTTCCATTCTTTGAAAGCTCAGCGGCCCATGTTCGGTTTAAGTTTGATTTTACTGATTTGGTTGATGACGGCGAGTATTTTAAGGCCTATGGTGGGGTTGATGACTTTGCCGGTTATCCCACTGATTCATTATTGGGTTTAAATATGTTTATCATGGAAGCCGGATGGTTTACTGATTTAGATCAGATTATTTTGCCAATTCTGGGTGCACCTGATTTAAGTGTAAAAGCCCATTGGGGGAATGTCTGGCAGCGCCATATTAATATTGAAAATATGCTTTATGGTTTATCGGCCGGTATTTCATTTGATATACAAAATAATGTCTTATACCTGGGCAGTGGCTACAGCCGTGATGGTGATTTACGTTTTTATTTACGCTTAGGTACCGGTTTTTAGCTCTTATAGAGATATTATTAGACAAAAAATGTGAACCGGTTTCCTTATTTTTAACGTTTCGCTTGTTACACTTCAGGGTACTCTATTTAGAGACTGCGAAATGAGAATGAGAAATGTAGTAAAAGTGGCAGTGATGCTACTGGTTGTTTGTGGCATGACCTCTGTCGCTACAGCCAATGTTGTGTTTGTGCTGGATGGTCATACTTACAGTAGTCCGGCTGATATTATTTACCGCACTAATAACCAGAAAGTGCTCAATCCAAATGTAATTAATTGTTTATCCGGAGGTATACCGGTACCAAACTTAGAGGTGGGCACCACCTTTAAAACCGGTGACAATATTCACATCGGACTCAGTGCAATCCATTATAATTTAAATCAAAGCCGTTTTTATTTAACCTCGGTGTTAGGTAATGTGATTTGTAATGGTGGGGTTTATGATGATGGTTTGTTTATTGGGGGATTTGAATAATCGTCTAATGATTGTTTAATATTTC
>QQUO01000169.1 GCA_008501575.1 Pseudomonadota bacterium | reverse complement strand
ATAACACCCACAGCACCTGCCGGTTTACGTTCCGGCTTGCCGGTTTTTAACGTGCCGGCCCAAACAGAAGTAAAACACACGAAACTCAGTAAAATAAATATTTTTTTCATGCTTAGCTCCTTGATCACTCGTCCGGCAATTCAAATTCAATTGTTTGTGTTGCCACTTGTTCGACCCCTTGGCCATCAACAATTTTTGGTTTGAATTTAAATTTTAAAATAGCACGGATGGCTTCACGGTCGAAAATACGCCGTGGTTTAGCATCAACCACTTCTGGGTTAGACACTGTGCCTGATGGGGTGATGGTGAATTTTACCTTAACCCAACCTTCAATTTTGGCCATCAGCGCTTTGCGCGGATATTGTGGCGCAATACGAACAATGGGAATAACACCACCTTCTTCCGACATATTAACCTGACCAACCGCGCCCAAGAACGGACCATCGCCACCAATACCCAAATCAAGATTAGGGACATTGAGGGTCGGCATGTTGTTAACCACCTGCTGATTTTGTTGCACATTCATTTTTGGCGGTGGTGGCGGCTCTTTTGGTGGTGGTGGCTTTTTAGGTACAACACGCTTACGTTGCTGTACGTCATCTGGCACCTTAACATTACTAAAGTCGATGGTAATGTTGTCGCTGTCCTCATTGGCATCGGTACTTTGACTGATTAAAAAATGCATCAGTAAATACAATATCACAGTGATGAAAGCGGCAATAAAACCAACGGCAAGGAAACGGGGTATACTCATCGCACTATCACCTCTCACCTTTTTCAGCAGCAATCGAAATGCCTGGTACACCGGCTGATTTAATTTGATCCATAACTTCAACTAAATCCCCGGTTCGAGAACCACGATCCGCAATAATAACGGCATTGGCTTCGGGGTTTTCAGCGTGCATTTTTTCGACCCGTGAACGTACTGCACGGATATCGACTTGTTGCTTGTTAATCCAAATGGCACCATCTTCTTTAATGGCGACCAAAATATTACCTTTTTTCACTTCTTTGGCTTGCGAGCTGGAAGGACGGGAAATGTCCACACCGGTTTCTTTAACAAATGAAGTGGTCACAATGAAGAAAATAAGCATAATAAAAACCACGTCCAGCATCGGCGTGATGTTAATTTCTGCTTCGTCTTCGTGATGATGTCGTTTTTTCATATCAATTCTCGTTCATCTATTAATTGGACTAAAATCTCAGTGAGTTAGTTCCAATTATCATTAATGGGACTGCATACGGTCTTCCAGTTTTTCTCTTTCCACCAACGCTTTTCGCTTGAAATAGGTGGTGAAGAAAACCCCGGATAGAGCGGCGACCATACCGGCCATTGTCGGAATGGTGGCTTTTGAAACCCCACCCGCCATGGCACGTGCATTAGACGTTCCCGCTATGGCCATAATATCAAACACATTCAACATGCCGTAAACGGTACCAAATAATCCAAATAATGGACTAATGGCCACCAAGGATTCTAAAAATCCCAATCCGGCACGTAGTTTGATGGAAGCCTCAGACACTTTGGCATCTTTGACGCGCTTGGCATACCAACTGGTGGTATCGCTGCGCTTATCCCAATCTGCAATGATTTGCTTGCGTACGCCTGGGTAAGTAAAGGAGTAATACCACATGCGTTCCAAAATCATTAGCCACATCACAAACAGTAGGATAAAGATGGCCCAGAGTACCGGGCCACCCATGTCGATAAATGCCAGTATGTCATACCATTTATCTCTCAGCCAATACATGCTTATTTCTCCGCCATATTAGCAACAATACCCGCACTTTGTTCTTCAAGTACATGGGTTTGTTTTCTGGCCATTGCATGGAGAATTGAATGTAACACAGTTAACGGAATGGCCACAACCAAACCTAATACAGTGGTTACCAGCGCCATGGAAATACCGCCGGCCATGGATTTTGGATCACCGGTACCCATTAAGGTAATCATTTGGAAAGTTTGAATCATACCGACCACAGTACCCAACAGACCCAATAAGGGTGCGATGACGTAAAGTACTTTAATAAAGGGAAGCCCAGACTCTAAAGGACCGGTTTCACGAATAATCGCTTCATCCAGTTTCAACTCCATGGTTTCAACATCGGCATCCGGATTTTCGGTATAGACCGTCATGATACGTCCCAGGGCATTGTTTTGATTCGGTTGCTTTTTCTTCAATTGTGATTTTATTTTGCCACCCGAAGCCAGCAACATAAAGAATTTAAGCATACCTAAAATTAAACCCAAGGCACCTAAAGCCAGAATGACATATCCAACCACACCACCTTGTTTTACTTTTTCTTTAATGCTTGGGGTTTGCACCACCAGCTGTAAAATGGTACCACGGGTGTAATCAACCGGGGTTTGAACCAATTCACCTTCACCGGCGTTCACAAAGTTTTTGGCCATGGATGAAAACTTACTACTGGGTTGTTTTAACAACCGTTGTAATTCACCTTCTCCGGTACCGGTCTCATCAGCAGATCGCCATACCAGGAAATTTCCTTGATCATCAAAGGCATTAAAAACACCGACCCGAGTAACCGAAACGTTATTTTCAATTTCACCGGCCATATCGCGGACTTTGGCGTTAAATTTAGATATCTTTCCTTCTGCCACAATTTCATGTTGCAAGGTGTACCATAATTCTCGCAATTCTTTGATATTCGGCAACTTAGTTTGTGACGCCAAATTAGTTAAAAACACCAAGCGGTCATTATCCAACTCAGCAGAAGTTAACGACTCATGGATGGCACTGCGCAAATCACCGGCCAATACCTTAACGGTACCTTGCATCTCACCCAGGTTTCCAGAACGCTCCGCCAATGTGGTCTCTAAATCAGCCAATAAAATCTCATTCTCATCGAATGCGGTTTTCAGTTCTTCTGTACGGACTTCAAGGGCTTGTAATTTAGCGCGTGCTTGTGACAACAGCTGGCTTTGTTGATTGCGTTGCTGTTTAAATTCGTTGATACGCTGCTGATTTTCTTTAGAGCTTTCAGTGGCGGCTTTACGAACTTCATTTAATAATTGATCCAAAGAGGCTTTATTCTGAGCTTGTGCGCCAGTTGCCAATAGACCAAGTGTCAATAAACAAAAAATTATTTTCTTCATGGTTTACTCTCCTGATACCTGGTGCAATATGGGTAAGCCAACTAAATCCGGGGCTGCTTGTTTGGCGGCAATTCGGATACCTTCTTTGATGGCTGTATTGTAGCGACTCTCCAATTCTTCAAAGGCATCTGTTTGCGGGTTATACCATCCGGATTTTTTCTGATCCAGTGTTTGGTATAACAAAGCGGTGCGGCCTATTTGTAAAAAGCTCACTTTGATACCACTTTCCAGCTCACCTTCATAGGTAGAAACAGAACGGCCATGATCCAATTCGATTTGATACGCTTCTGTGACTTTACGGTATTTTTCCGAGGTGGTCACATTGGAATCATCCAGTATGTTTTCTAACTGAACAACCCGATTGGTGCGTTCATTGATTTTAAAGGGAATATCCGCTTCAATCATACGACCCAACATATCAACCATTTCGATGACCAATGGCACAATGGCGCGGTTGGTTGATTCCAGCTCAGCCATTTGGTCATTCATTGATTGGATTTGCAGATTTTGATCATTGACCACTGCTTCCAATTGTTGGTTGTACACCGTTAAACTGTCAATTTCTGACAATATAGTCCGGTATTGAACAAGCAACTCTTCT
>QQUO01000152.1 GCA_008501575.1 Pseudomonadota bacterium | reverse complement strand
TTTTGCTGCTGTCTTTTAGCCGGTCGAGAATGGCTCTTTGCTGGTGTGTTTGGGCCACTGCCACCGGCAAATCTACGTGGTTTTCTGGGGCCTTTTTTAGGGCCTGACTTTGAACCTTCGCCGGAATCGCTGGTAAAGTTTTTGTGTTTGGCGGATTTTTTACCGGATTTGGGGGCGTCACTAAAGGGGGTGTTTTTTCGTCGAGAACGCTTGGGCTTTGCAGCCATGCTGGTTTCGCTTGTATGTCTGTCCTTGTTGGTTTTTTTGCGTGGCTTTTTGGGGCTTGTGCGCTCACCGGTCTGCTCGTCGCTAAACATGGCTTTTTCTTGGTTTTGATTGGGTTTTCTGCGGTCGCCAAATCGCTTCTTCTTAAAACCCTGGCTTCTTTTTGTTGCCGGTTTTGCTTTTCTGGGGAGACCGCCACCGCCGCGACCCGTTTCGGGGACATCATGACTGGGTTCAAAATCATCAATGAGCTGACGATCAAGTTTTCGTTTTAACAAGCGTTCAATGGCAAAAAGTTGTTTGGCTTCGTCGGCGCTGACCAAAGAAATGGCTTCGCCTTCGGCACCGGCGCGGCCAGTACGGCCAATGCGATGAACGTAATCTTCGGGCACTTGTGGTAAATCAAAGTTGATTACGTGTGGCAAAGTATCAATGTCAATACCACGGGCAGCGATGTCGGTGGCCACCAGTACTGAGGCTTTGCCCCGTTTAAAATCGGCCAAAGCTTTGGTTCGTGCGGCTTGGGTTTTGTTACCGTGGATGGCGGTAGAACGGACACCAAATTTGCATAAGTACTCAGATAAACGGTTGGCACCGTGTTTGGTGCGACAAAAAACCAGCACCTGTTGCCAATTGTTTTGGCCAATTAGATGCAGTAATAATTCCGATTTACGTTTTTTGTCCACCGGATAAACAGTTTGTTGAACGCTTTGTGCGGAAGTGATTTCAGGGCTGACTGAAATTTCTTTGGGGTGTTTGGTAAATGTTTTCGCTAACTGGCGAATCTCACCCGAAAAAGTGGCAGAAAACATCAATGTCTGTCTGTCCTTGGGTAACAGTTTTACAATCCGTTTTAAGTCATGGATAAAACCCATGTCCAGCATGCGGTCTGCTTCATCTAAAATCAGGACTTCCAGCTCATCAAAACGCACGGCATTTTGGCTGTATAAATCCAATAAGCGACCAGGTGTGGCGATTAAGATATCGACACCGCGGCGCAGTTTTTGCATTTGCGGGTTGATTTTAACACCGCCAAAAACCACGGCAGATCGTAATGGTAAGTTTTTACCGTAAATTCGGACACTTTCTGCCACCTGTGCGGCCAGTTCCCGTGTCGGAGTCAATATTAAGGAACGTGCCTGGTTAAAGCCAACACGATTACCTTGAGATAATCGGCTTAATAAAGGCAGGGTAAAACCGGCAGTTTTTCCGGTGCCTGTTTGGGCAGCTGCCATGACGTCGTGGCCTTGTAAAACCAAGGGAATGGCTTGGGCTTGAATGGGGGATGGGGTACTGTAGCCTTGTTCGCGCACAGCATCTAAAATTGCCGTGGGCAAATCAAGTTGGTCAAAGTTCATAATGATAGGGTATAAGAAACGGCGAGAATTCGCCATTTTAAAAAAATGAGGACGTACTTTAACGGATAACCGGCTCAAGCGCCATCATTATTTACTTTAATCAGGTTATTGTGACTGATTGAGCTCATTAAGCTGCTGTTCCAAGGCCTCTAATTTGGCCCGCGTTTTGGCTAATACCGCTTTTTGCACTTCAAATTCTTCACGGGTAACCAAATCCGCTTTTTGTAAACTGGCTGTTAACACCGCTTTCATGTTTTGTTTAAATTCCTGGCGCATGGTTTTTAAGTCTTCGGGAATAAACTGGTCCAGTTTATTAACAATGTCTTCAACAACTTCGGCTTTAATCATGATTCTTGTGGATAAAAAAAGGCATTTTAACATCTTTAGCGACTCATAATCCGGCAATCCTGTATAGATTGAATTTCTTATTGGCATTAATATTAATTAAATGAAGCGTATGGTCGCTGTCTGAGGTTGTTATAATACCGCCATGAAAAATCCATTTAATATAGAAGATCCTGAATTTGCAGTTCAGGCAGAAAAATACGAAAATCCGATTCCCAGTCGGTCTGCATTGATGAACTTTTTGGACAGTCAGAAAAAGTTCTTAAAGAAAGGGACCATTGCTGAGCATATTGGCATTTCAAATTATGAACAAATGGCTGGTCTTGAAGCTCGCCTTAATAGCATGGTTCGTGATGGTCAATTAATCGTTAATCGTCGCGGCGGGTTTGGGGTGCGTAAAAAATTGCAACTTATTCAGGGTCGGGTGAACGCCCACAGTGACGGCTTTGGCTTTTTAATCTCCGATGAGCTTGACAATGATGCTTTTATTACCCCGCGACAAATGCGCATGGTAATGGATGGCGATGTGGTGGTGGCTGATGTCAAAATTAGTGACAGCAAAGCCGGTAAAAGTGAAGCTTTTATCGTCGAGGTAATTAAGCGTGCCCACACCACGGTGGCCGGAAAGCTCATTCATGAAGAAGGTTTGGCTTATCTTAGTGCTGATAATAACAGTATTGATAATATCATGATTCCCAATGAGTCGCTGCATGGTGCTCAGAATAATGATTATGTGATTGTTAATATCAAAAAATACCCGTACCAACAAAGACCGGCTTTTGGTGAGGTGATTGCTGTTTTGGGTCAACAATTAAACCATGAATTGTCGATGCAGTTAACCATTGTCAGTGAAAATTTGCCCCATGAGTGGCCGGCTGATGTGGAAAAAATGCGCGACAAAATTCCAAAAGAAGTAGATCACAAAACCATCGGTTCGCATAAAGACATCCGGCAGTTACCGTTGATTACCATTGATGGTGAAGATTCCAGAGATTTTGATGATGCGGTGTATGTTGAAGCAACCGCTAAAGGCCATAAATTATTGGTGGCGATTGCTGATGTGTCGCATTATGTGACGCCGGAAAGCCCGCTGGATAAAGAGGCTTTTCATCGCGGTACTTCGGTGTATTTTCCCGGTAAGGTCATTCCGATGTTGCCGCTTGAATTGTCCAACGGTATTTGTTCCTTAAACCCTGATCAAGATCGGTTGTCGTTGGTGTGTGAAATGCACATTGACACCAGCGGCGAGGTGCAAAGTTATGAATTTTATCGAGCTTTAATGCGTTCATATGCACGCTGTACCTATGACGATGTCTGGCAGTTTTTAGACACCGGTGAAAATCCTAACCAATGGTCCAAACAGGTCACGGAATCATTGACACATCAGTATCGTCTATACCATATTTTGCAACAGCAAAAACATGACCGTGGTGGCATTGAATTTAATTCCACCGATGTCAGTATTCATATTGGTGAAGATGGTATGGTGGATGACATCCAACAGTATGAGCGTAATGATGCCCATAAGTTGATTGAAAACTTTATGATTGCGGCCAACGTTTGTGCCGCTCGATTTATAGAAAAACATAAAATACCGGCGGCTTTTCGTTGTCATAATCCACCCCCTGAATCCAAGGTCAAAGATTTGTTGGCATTTTTAAAAGGCTTGGGTATTCGTCCTGATTTTAAAGAAGACCCAACACCCAAAGATTTTACCCGGTTACTGGACAAGATTAAAAACCGCGAAGATCTGGATTTGATTGAGCAGGTGATGTTGAGAAGTCAGTCATTGG
>QQUO01000023.1 GCA_008501575.1 Pseudomonadota bacterium | reverse complement strand
CGCAACCAGTGATAATTATCAATCCGTTGATCTCCATGTATCGACCAGATATGGGGAATTTTTTGTGCTTGTGGTGGTTGATCTTGGCTCATTGTGACCTCCTTTTTATTGGACGTATGGCACGCTGTTAACAGCAATGCGATGATGGTAACAAATATAAAATGTGGCATGGTTGCCCTCCAACTAAATTAAATTATGGCATTACCGAAGCGTTGTTCTGCTTATGCGAAGAGTTGTTTTGCGGTTCTTTGGGACTAACTGGTTGTTGTTTTTTTGGTAAATAACGCAACCAGATAAGCCACACAATCAGTGCATCTAAAATAATTAAGGCTTGCCACAGATATAAATGAAACCACTCAAACCAAGTGTAATTCCATTGCAAAAGGTAAAACAAAGAAATAATTCGCACCATATTCAGCGATTGAATGGCCAAAAAACCCCAAAAAAGGCCTTTCAACTTATAAAGGAAAGGTGACGGAAAAGCGATGATGGCAGCCAACAGAATAATCATGGCTTCCACCCCATTACATCCCGGTGCAATCTGAATCGCCGCCATGGTTTTAGTGTCTTGAATAATGTCCCCATAGGCATGCACATTGGCATCAAACAGCTGCACAATCCAAGAACTGACCGTGGCAATCAGACCGGTAAACGGCAACACCACAGCCTGTCGCACAGGTTCATATATTTCTAATAAAAAGAGTGATATTAAAATCACCAGAAACAAAACAACAAAACGAACCATGGGGTAATATCACAGACAATCAAAGAGGCACGATTCTATCATAACTCAGGGCTGAGTCTGCTGCTGTTGTCGGCAATAACTGTTAATGATTCACAATCTTTTAATTGCGAATTAACGCTAACTTAACAGAAATGTTAGTAAAATGATTCTCATAGTCAAGGTTCTCCAAAAACAAATTGACTTAAATCTGGGCATCTATTTCCCAAGGAGCTTGAAAAGCTTCTTGGGATTTTTTTATCCCAAAATGTATCATAAACTGCAGTCTGTCAATGCCGGGCATTGACCATGTATAATAACCCATTCACTAAAGGATTTACGCTTATGAAAATTTTGGTCGTTGAAGACAATACCGATATTGCCGCTAATATTGTTGATTATTTTGAAGAAAAAGGTCACATTGTTGATTATGCCGGTGACGGTGTAACCGGATTACATTTGGCCGTCAGTAATGATTTTGATGTCATTATCTTGGATTTGATGTTACCGGGCATGGATGGTTTGGATTTATGTAAAAAACTAAGAACTGACGCTAAAAAGAACACCCCGGTTATTATGCTGACCGCGCGCGATACCTTAAGTCAAAAATTAGAAGGCTTTGAATACGGTGCCGACGATTACATGGTCAAGCCATTTGCCTTACAAGAGTTAGAGGCACGGGTTAATGTTTTAGGTTCACGGAAAAAGAAAAATCTTAATCGCACCCTGCATGTTGCTGATTTAGAATTTAACTTAGACAGTTTAACCGTCAAACGCGCGGGTCAAAATTTAAAAATGAATCCGACCGGTTTGAAACTATTGCAAATATTAATGGAATCCAGTCCTTATGTGGTACCTCGGGAAGAATTAGAAGTCAAAGTATGGGGAGAAGAAATGCCTGATTCAGATTCGCTGCGGGTCCATATTCATGGTTTGAGAACCACCATTGACAAGCCCTTTGATAAAAACTTAATTCACACACGACACGGCATAGGCTACCACATATCCGACCCCGATGAACTTTCGGAATAGTATAAAAAGCCGGATAATTATTGCTTTTCTGGCGTTCAGTACATTATTAACAATTCTGTTTGCCGTGGCCTCATTGAGTATTCGGCAAAATCTGCAAACAGAACTGATTGAACAAACCATTCAACAGGATTTGGATAGTTATATGGCTAAGCTGGCGGTCAATCCAAAAGATGTTTTGGGCCAGCCTTTGTCCACCAATGTCCAGGGTGTCATCACCACGCCGGATAACTTTCACACCGATTTGCCGCTTGATTACGCTGATTTAGAAGATGGCACCCATATTCTTACCGAAGGCGCTAAAACCTATATCGTGGCAGTTAACAAAAAAAATAAAGTAGAAGGCCAACCGGTCTGGGGCTATATCAAGTACGACATCAGCCACATGAAACAAAATGACCGCATTTTATGGATTATTTTTGGTGGCATGTTCTTTATATTTTTGGTGTTGGCTTATTTATTGGCCATCTATGTTTCTAAAAAAGCCCTCAAACCTTTAAGTAAATTGGCCTCTAAATTAGAAAATTTATCCGCACATACCCATATCGAACCTTTGGCCCCTTTCTTCCCCGAAGATGAAGTGGGCAAAGTGGCCTTGGCCCTGGATAACTATGCGCAAAGTTTAACGGATTATGTGACCCGCGATAAAGAATTCAATGCCGATGTCAGTCATGAATTAAGAACCCCACTGACTGTAATTACCAGTACCGTGGAATTGATTAAATCCAATCCCAACATCACTGAAAAACAACTCAAACGTATCAACCGCATCGAACGCGCTGTTAAACAATCCTCTGAACTGACTGAAACCTTATTATTACTGGCCCGAGAGGAACGCAAAGAAAATCAAGGTTTGGAAAGGACCCAACCGGCCATCATCGTGCGCAAAATTTTAGAAAGCTACCAAGACACATTAAAGCTTAAACCGGTTAAAACCAAAGTCATTGAAAAAGACTGGTTACAAGTTAAAGCACCAGAATCCGTGGTCTCGGTGGTGCTGGGTAATCTTATTGGCAATGCCATTAAATACTCCACTGAAGGCACCATTTATATTATTCTTGACAGCCATTCGATTATTGTTCAGGATGAAGGTGTTGGCGTTAATGAATCTGAATTACCAAAACTGTTTGAGCGTCATTATCGTGCCAATAAGTCAAGCTCAAAAGGATCAGGAATTGGCTTAGCTATCGTCAAACGCCTGTGCGACCTGTATAATTGGCATATTGAAATACGACGTAATAAAACGGCGGGATTAACGGCAATTTTAACCTTTAATCCAGACTAACTTTTTAACGGATTAAAATTGTGTCAAAAACCACCACTAAAAAAGACATTCTAAATTGTTGTCGGCGCGGTCAGTTGGCTCAGTTAAAGCAATTATTAGAACAAGGCATTACCATTGATACCGTTGACAGTGAAGAGTTTGCGCCATTAAATATGGCCTTAAGATATGGCCGGTGGCAGGTGGCCCGTTATATATTACAGCACAACAGCCTTCCTAATTATGCCCTGACACCCCCATTCATCGCCGCCTGCCAATATAATAAAGACGACATAACCGGCATTGATTTGGTGTACCGTCACACCGCCAATATCAATTGTACAGACAACCAAAATCGCACCGGATTAATGACTGTGTGCTTATTGGGTCATGAAAAAAAGTTTGATTTTATTTTAAAACACTGTGACGATGTCAATCGCAGTGACAATCATGGGATGACCGCATTGCTGGATGCCATTACCAGCCAATCTGTAAATATTGTGACAAAATTAATTCAAGCCGGTGCTGATTTAAATCAGTGCAACCACAATAATGATAATGCCTTGTTATTGGCTCTAAAATCAAACAACCCATCACCCAAATTAATACAGCTGCTGATTGATCACAAGGTGGCCATAGCCCATCATAATAATCAGGCTGAATCACCCCACGACTTAGCCAGACGTAAACACCCCGATTTAGCCAAACGCTTGGATGCCGCCATCGCCAAACAACAGCAAATTGAATTACCGCTGTTTGCCCCCGATTTACCGGATCAAGAGCCCAGCAAGCAACAGACCAAAGCCAAAACGAACACCAGACACCGGCACCACGACTGGTTTGCTGCGGTATTTAACGGTAATTTAGGTCAGTTGAACCGATTGTTATTAAAAGGTGTCCACATCAATCAAACAGATGATAAAGGGTGTACCGCACTAATTCACGCCTCCGGTCAGGGAAAACGTGCGGTGTGTTCTTTTTTAATTGAAAAGGGAGCAGACATTAATCATCACAGTGGGAACGGTAGCACCGCCTTGTCCAGTGCCATTATCAGCCAATCAGAAAATGTTGTGGAGTTATTACTGCGCCACAAGTTAAAACTTAATGAACAAGGCCCCGGCGGTTATCCCTATGTCAATTTAGCTGCGGCCCAATGGAGTGAGTCGTGTTTAAGCCGCCTGGTGGAAGCCGGAGCCAATCCATTAAGTACGGATCCCAATAATGGTAATCTCTATCATAATGTCGTTGCAGCGGCCGCCTATTACAGTCAAACCGGTAAAGCACAACAAACCCTTAACCTGATTCATGGCTATCACGTTCCCATCAATCATCGTGATGACAAAGGCCGCACACCATTAACACTGCTCACTTATCTGGGTCGTCAGGACAAAGACCAACAGCTGGCCACCATTGCGCATCAGCTGTTAAAATGGCAAGCCAATCCCAATGACAAGGATAAACAAGGCTTTACTGCATTACAATACTGTCAACAAAATCAATTAGCCAACACCCGTGGGGTTATACTGTCATTTATTAATCAATAATATTAATCCGTGAACAAACAACAACTGACCATATTGTTTCAAAAACACCAACACCTTATTGATCAGGCTGTGTTCAGTAAACAAATCAACATCACCGGTGTGACCCTCGATGATGTTTATCAAGAAGTGTCTATTCGGGTGATTAAATTATTGGACAGTGACCGAGAAATTGAAAACCTTTCGTCTTATATATACAGAATCACGGCCAATGTAATTGTTGACTTAGCAAGGTCCAATAACCGCCATGCCCAGGAAACACAATTGCCTGAACACCGTGATAAATCGGACAGTTACTATCCCGAGCTTGACAGCGATGTCCCGCAACCGGATAACAGACTGGCTGATAAAGAATTACAGGAAACTTTGTTAGCGGCCATTGAAGCCCTGCCAGAAGACCGCAGAATTGCCGTTAAAATGCGTTTACAAGGTTACACTGTAAAAGAGATGATGGCTTTGACCGGTTGGTCTTATTATAAAGCCGAAAATTTGTCTAAACGTTCCATGAATGCCTTAAAGGAACAGTTAGAAAAAATGGGTATATATTATGAAATTAACTGAACAACAATTAGCACAGATTTTTCAAAGTAGCACAAACCAGTCCGTACAAACGGTCAATGTGGCTGAATGTCTGAGCGCGCCAAATGTAGCGGCTGCAGAAACCATTGTCAGTGATTTTAACAGCGCCCAAGCAGCTAAATTGGCCGTTCACATGCAAACCTGGAGTCAGCAAGTGGCTCATGATATTCAACAGGCACAACGCCCATCTTGGTCAGCCCGTGCCAAAGCAATATTCAGCCAATGGCGACCTGACTCGCCCGTGGCAATCTCTGCACTGGCGGTGGTCTTTACTGTTACAGCCGTTGTATTTCTGAGCAACCATCAATCACCACCTGCAGTCAGCACCGATATGGTGACCAATGATGTGATTAATACCTTACCTTTTGAAAGCAACGATAATGACCGACTGAGTCAGGGTGGATTTGATGGCCCGGCTAAAGAAGATCGTTTATTTGACGCCAACTTTAGTTAAACTCATTATTGATTGCTTTTGACTACCATTGGTCAGTGGCTGACACAAGGCCACAAAGATGTTCCGCCGAGCATCCAAAGACAATTATTATCCCATGTCCTTAATAAAAACAGCGCCTGGCTGTTTGGTCACGATGACACTTTATTAAGTGAACAACAGATACAACAACTTAATCACCACCTAAAACAATACATGGCGGGCAAACCACTGGCCTACATCACCGGACATCAGGCATTTTGGGATTTAACACTGAAGGTTAATGAACACACCTTAATTCCACGCCCTGACACGGAACTCATTATTGAAACGCTGCAAACCATGACCATTCAACCTAAGCGTATTCTGGATTTAGGCACCGGCTCTGGTGCCCTGGCTTTGGTTCTGGCACGTTTATACCCAGACAGCAAGGTAACCGCCACTGACATCAGTCAAGCGGCACTACAGGTGGCCGCAGATAACGCCAGACGATATCAGATTAATAACATTGAATTTATTCAAAGCCATTGGTTTGCGGAATTAAATAACAATAAATACAATGTGATTGTCAGCAATCCGCCTTACATAGAGCCCGACGATGTTCACTTAAGCGCATTAACCCATGAACCGATTACTGCATTGGTGGCTGAGGACAAAGGCTTGGCCGATTTACAGATTATTATTGGACAAGCCCAACAACACCTAACGAACGACGGATTGCTTATGGTGGAACATGGTTATAAGCAACAACAGGCGGTGTTTGATTTATTTAGTGACCATGCTTATAGCAACATTAAACCATTGTTTGATATTGAACATCGACCCAGAGCCACCTTAGGCTATGGCGCTTAAGTTTTTAGGGTGATTTAATTTGACCGGTCTTAATTTGCCAAGACATTACCCATCAAACCGGATAAAGGATCAGTGAAGATTGCAGGCCTATTAAGTTTAAATTTAAAAAGCCCGGCCAAACAAAACCAAAGCCGATAACCGGTATCAGCACCAGCAGCCGGGCATTGTGCAAATAAGACTTAACACAATCGGTAAAAGCACTAAAAATAAACCGATCACATGTAACAGGCGACAGCTGGGATGTTGATCTTGTGACGGATAGAAAGGGTTAAATGCCTAAAAACCGGCGTATTGTTCACTCGAATAATCATGAATCTATTTTAACATCTGCCCATTAACCGTATAATTATCATTTACTTATTTGGATTGATTGATGTTAAAAAATATTTCTTTAATTCCAGTAATTGCACTATTGTTTGCCTGTGGCGGCCCCACGCGCTTAGAAAAACCCAGCAGTGACCTTGCCACTTTAATTGAAGTGGTTAAATTAGATGCCGGCACCCAGCAAATGCTGATAAGACTGAGCCATCGCAAAGCCAAGGTTCGCGAAGCCTCCACCTTACACTGCCAATTACAAATCAATGATGCCAAAGCCGTACAGCTACCGCCATTACAAACACCGGAACTAACCGCTTATGCCCGGGAAGTAATGACCTGGTCAATTCCTGACACATTCACGATACCTCAACAACCCAAAATTAATTATGATTTTGACTGCCAGCTTCGCTCCCCGGATTCACGCGATGAACATTTTCGCAGCCACGGCACTTTATACCGTTTAGGCAACCAGCAACCACCCATCTACCGATAAATTCTGCATTCATGACCAATGGCCTATTTGCATTTTGCCTGGTGTTATAGTACACTACAACACTATTGAACAACAACAGGTATCGCCATGACTGCCATTAAACAGAACTTATTAGCAACATCCTTACTGGTAACCGCCTTATCATTAAGCTTATTAATTAGTTATTGGCTGAATCAAAACAGTAACCAGACACTGGATACAGCCATTATGAAACCAACTGTAGAAATACAAAAAATGAACAAAATTAACCACAGTTTAATCCTTTTATTGCCGGCCATCAGGTAACAGTATGGCCTACCATTGGAATGACAGCCAACCGATTTACTTACAGTTGGCCGATCAAATAAAAGACCTTATTTTAAATGAGGATGTCACCACCGGCGAAGCCTTGCCCTCGGTGCGACAACTGGCTATTGATTATCAGGTTAATCCCATTACCGTTTCTAAATCCTACCAAATACTGGTTGATGAAGACCTGATAACCAAGAAAAGAGGCTTAGGCATGTTCGTAAGTGACCATGCCAAGAAGATATTGCATCAACAACAACGTCAAGAATTTATCGACCATCAATGGCCCCAGGTTTTACATAAAATTGCCCAACTGGACATTGATATCGATGCCTTAATCGAATCCTTAGAAAAAACCGGGAGAAAACCATGAGTGTCCTATTAAAAGCACACAACCTAAACAAACATTACGGCAAATTCCAAGCACTCAAAAACGTCAATATTGATATCGATCGGGGTAAAGTTGTGGGCTTAATCGGTCCCAATGGCGCCGGTAAAACCACGTTTTTAAAAGCGGTTCTGGGTTTAGCACCCTGTGACGGTGATTTATCAGTGCTCGGCATTGATCCATTCAAAAAACGGGCTGAACTGATGAAAGACATCTGTTTTATCGCTGATGTCGCGGTATTACCCAAATGGATACAAGTCTCACAATTACTCGATTATACCGAGCAGGTGCACCCCAATTTTAATCGCCAAAAGGCTGAGGATCTGATTGCCAAAACCAAGGTTACACTGACGCATAAAGTAAAAGAACTTTCCAAAGGCATGGTTGCGCAACTGCATTTAGCCATCGTTATGGCCATCGATGCACAATTGTTGGTGTTAGATGAGCCCACTTTGGGGCTTGATATTTTGTTCAGAAAAGAGTTTTATGACAATTTGATTAATGACTACTTCAATCATGAACGCACCATTATTATCACCACCCACCAAGTGGAAGAAATTGAACATATTTTAACCGATGTGGTGTTTATTAAAGACGGAGAAATTGTACTTAATAGTGACATGGATAGTTTAACCCGTGATTTTTTTGAAGTGATGGTGAGTCAGGATAATTACGCGCAAGCCATGGCATTAAATCCACTTACGGTAAAGAAAGTATTTGGCCGTTACATCATGTTGTTTAAAGCCGCTTCAAGAGAACAAGTCGCTGTATTGGGTGATGTCCAAAGACCTTCTGTTTCTGATTTGTTTGTTGCCATCATGAAGGAGGACTGATTATGAAAACCTTTTTAGCTTTATTAAAACTGGAATTTTGGGAACATAAGGGTGCCTTTTTAAAGACCCCCGTCATCATCGGTTTAGTCATGGGTTTGTTTGCATTACTCAGCTATTTCACCACCGATCGTTTTATTATTGATGTCAGCGGCGGCGACAATTTACAACTGGCCATCAGTTCACTGCAACAGCTTGGTGGCGATAAGATCAATTTTGCCATGGATGTTTTTATGCTGATGAGTGGCTCTTTATATCATTTAATACTGTTTGTCGTCGTGTTCTTTTTCTTGCTGGGCAGTTTATACGATGACCGTAAAGACGGCAGTATTTTATTTTATAAATCACTCCCGGTTTCTGACACCCAAACGGTCTTGGCAAAATTATTAACCGCCATGTTGGTGGCACCGGCTGCTTTTATTGTTGGTCTGATGATTAGCCACTTAATTGTGTTTGTTATTCTCAGCTTAATACTTCTTATCAATGGCCTAAATCCTGTTACATTGCTGTGGATGAATGTGTCCTTTATCGAAAACTGGGGCGCTTTTATCATCGGCTGTTTAGTCCAGGCACTCTGGGCATTGCCATTGTATGGTTGGTTATTATTTGCCTCAGCGGTGGCTAAACGAAGACCTTTTTTATTGGCTGTGTTCGCACCATTAATCGTCAGCTTTAGCTGGTATTGGTACAATGCTTTAGTGAATCTCAACCTGTTTAAAGTTGGATTTTTCAAAACCATAGGGGTGTTGTTCGCCAAAGCCACCACACCATTTGCCACCGGTATTGGCCAATATGATTTGGAAAATGTGGATTTTGATCCGACCGCACACACGGGTGTTGAAGTCATTACAAGTATGTTACAAAGTTTAATGCAGATTGAAATGTTGTATGGTGTTATTTTTGCGGCGATCACGGTCGGCCTGGCTGTCTATATCAGGCGCTATCGCAACACCATCTAAAAAAAAACAATGCCGACTTCTTGGGGTCGCTTTGTTACAATAACGACATTCGTTTTAACGGCCTGAAAAAGGCCGTTTTTTTACCTGACAAAAACCTATGCCGGATTACATTAAACATTTCCACTTACCCAGTGATTTTCAATTTCATCGTGGCGGCCGATTAAATGATGCCCAATTACAATATGAAACCTGGGGCCAATTAAGTGCAGCGGCCGATAATGCCATTTTAATTTTGTCCGGATTATCACCGGACTCTCATGTTTGTCGCCACCACCGGGATGACCATGACGGCTGGTGGGAATTTATGGTTGGCCCCGGCAAAGCCATCGACACATCACGTTATTTTGTCATCTGTGCCAGCTCATTAGGCAGTTGTAAAGGTTCCACCGGTCCGGCATCCATCAACCCCAAAAATAACCGCGCTTATCGGTTTGATTTTCCCGATTTATGTCTGCAGGACATCGCCAACAGCAATGTGTTGTTATGCCAGCACTTAGGTATTGAGCGATTACACACATTGGTTGGACCTTCTATGGGTGGCATGACCGGTGTTGCTTTATTGCAGCAACACCCCGGATTTTGTCGTCATTGGTTGCAAATGGCTGCCGGCATGGTATCACCGCCTTTCAGTACCGCCATCCGGTCACTGCAAAGAGAAGCCATTATTAATGACAATAATTTTAATCGTGGTTTTTACTCCCGTGAGGATTGGCCGGTAGATGGCATGAAATTTGCCCGAAAAATCGGTATGTTGTCGTATCGCTCCGCTGAAGAATGGAATGAACGCTTTCCCCGATCATTAAAAAAGGTGCCCGATCATCCCTTCGGCATCGAATTTCCGGTTGAAAGTTATTTAGAACACCATGCCAATCGCTTTATTCACCAATTTGATCCTATTTGTTATTTATATTTATCACGGGCCATGGATTGGTTTGATGGCTACCAATATCAGGCCACCAGAGATATCGCCAATCCATTATCAGATATTGGGGTTGATTCGGCTTTGATTATAGGCACCAAAACAGATTTGCTGTTCCCAACATGGTTACAGCAAGATGTTTACGATTTGTTAAAGAAGGCAGATATTGACTGTGACCTGGTAATAACCGACTCGATTCAAGGCCACGATGCTTTTTTGGTCGATGAGCTGTGTTTTTCTAAACTGGTCAGCAACTATTTATCAGCGGCGGTGTGAAGGATTCGCATGACTTGTTCGTCATCCCCTTTAATTATGGCAGATGTAACAGCAACACATTCATCAATACAGCGATCAATACTGATTTCATCCTCCTGACCGGGTCGACCGAGTACCCATGGTGTGACTTGTCGCTTATCACCGGGATGGCCGATACCAATACGCAAGCGCTTAAAATCAGTCCCTAAGCCGGGAATAATGTCACGCAAACCGTTATGCCCGCCATGACCACCACCGCGTTTAAATTTCGCCGTACCGGGAGGAATATCTAATTCATCGTAAGCCACCAAAACTTGATCTGCAGGGATTTGATAAAATTGAGTAAAGGGTATGACACTTTGTCCGGAGCGGTTCATAAAGGTCTGTGGCTTCACCAACCACAGCTTATCACCATAATAATCAGTATCTGCCACCAGTGCTTTAAATTTCTTAACTTCTTTAAATTTAGCACCGACATGATTGGCCAGGGCATCGAGGTACCAAAAACCGGCATTATGACGGCTTTTTTCATATTGTTGACCGGGATTACCCAAGCCAAAGACGACTTGTATCATGTTGTGACCCTTTTACAGACCTGTTAATAAAAAAACCACGGGATTCAATGACGAATACCGTGGTTTAATTGGTTAAAAAAACGGATTAATTATTCGCCTTTTTCTTTGTCTTCATCAGAATCGGATTCTTCTTCAGCGCCATCTTCGTCAACAGTTGGTACTTCCACATCCGGTGCTTCAACTTCATCCTCATCTGAGGTATCCAGAACCGTGGCTGTGTTAACAACGACTTCATCAAAATCTTCATCGTCTGTTCGCATGAATGCCAGAGCTTTTACACCCTCAGGCATTGCAATTTCGCTGAGCATAACCGAATCACCCACATCAAAGTTAGCCAAATCAACTTCGAAACTTTCTGGTAAATCTTTCGGTAAACAGGTGATTTCAATCTCATGAATTTGATAGTCAATCACAATACCCGCAACTTTACTGGCTGGGGAATCATCAGCATTCAGGAAGTGAATCGGGATATTCATAACCAACTCTTGGTTATCATCTACCCGCATAAAGTCCATGTGCATTATCACCGGTTTTGCCGGATGACGTTGCATGTCTTTAATAACCACTTTTTGCTTGGCACCACCATCGGCAGAAAATTCAATAATACTGGAAAAGAATCCTTCGTCTTCAATTAAGCGCAGTACTTTGTTGTGGTTTAAGGTTAAATTTCTTGGTTCTTTGCCGGCACCGTACAGTACCACAGGAACACGTCCTTCACGACGTAAGCGGCGGCTCGCACCTTTCCCCACATCATCACGGAGTTTTGCTTCAACTTTATAAATAGCCATAATATTTTTCCTATTTAATCAAAGGCTCTTGCGACCAGAGCCTAAAAATATCGATGAGTCAATTAATCGATATACATGGAGCTAACAGACTCTCTGTTAGCAATACGTCTGATTGTCTCACCGAGCATTTCGGCCACCGACAATTGACGAATTTTTTTACAATTCAGTGCTTCAGGTTGTAACGGGATGGTGTCTGTAACAACCAACTCATTAATGTCTGAATTTTCTATGTTTTCAATGGCATTACCGGATAACACCGGATGCACACAATAGGCATTTACCTCTTTCGCGCCCCATTCCATCAGGGCGGTTGATGCGGCACACAAGGTGCCCGCTGTATCAATCATATCATCCACTAAGATACAAATTTTGCCTTTAACATCGCCGATGATATTCATCACTTTTGCCATGTTTGGCTTGGGCCGCCGTTTATCAATAATGGCCAATTCACAGCCTAACCGCTTTGCGATGGCCCGGGCTCTGACAACACCGCCAATATCCGGTGACACAATGGTCACGTCTTCACTGTCATATTTCTGCCACATGTCTGCCAATGTCAGCGGCGAGGCATAGACATTATCCACCGGGATATCAAAAAATCCCTGAATTTGGTCCGCATGCAAATCAACGGTTAACACCCGATCAATACCAACGGCTGCAATCATTTTTGCCGCCACTTTAGCGGTAATCGGCACCCTGGCTGATCGGGGACGGCGATCTTGTCTGGCATAACCAAAATAAGGAATCACCGCCGTTACTGTTTTAGCTGATGCCCGTTTTAAGGCATCCACCATCACCAGCAACTCCATAAAATTATCGGCCGTGGGGCGACATGTGGGCTGAATCAAGAAAATATCTTGGCCACGTACATTATCCCTGATTTCTACGGAAACTTCGCCGTCACTGAAACGACCAACATTGGCGCGCCCCAAAGGTACACCCAAATTATTGGCAATTTTTTTACCCAATTCGGGATTGGCATTACCGCAAAACAATCTGATTCCACGATCGAACATTTCGTTGACCCCTTAAATGAGTATGCCCGCGCAGAGCACGGGCACCACAATATATGGCTGGGATGGCAGGACTCGAACCTGCGAATGCCAGGATCAAAACCTGGTGCCTTAGCCACTTGGCGACATCCCAATTCGCGAGAATATCTCTTTTTAGCCGCTTTGTAATCGCTGCCAAAGGCGGCATATTATAACCACTATAGCAATGATTGCAAACCTAATTAATCCGAAAATTTCATGTAAAAAAGGAATTTAGGCACAAAATGGCAATATAGATTGTATAAATATTGCTTCAAGCATAGTCATTCATATGTTGTAAACGATTTTATGCAAGATATGCAGCCATTTTTTTCATAACTAAAACATCTGGAATGTTTTGGCCAGCTCTGCTGCCCGAGGGAGACATCGCAGGGAGGTGCTGTAGCAAACCATTCAGGGATACACTGTATTTTGTCAGAATTTGTTTAAACTTATGAAACATATAGTAATAATGACTATTTTGTACCGGTTACATGAAATATTCGGGTCAAAACATTTTGCCGCCAATTTTAATCAATACTTTAAAGCAGCAGCACAATTAAGTCTGATTATATTTCAATCACCAATGTTCGACAATATGCTGCGGCAATTTTTTGTTGTCTTTGGGCTTCCTGTTTATCCTGACATAAAGCAAACATCGCAGAGCCGGTGCCGGATAAACGCAATGTCATAAACGGACTTAATGCCGTGAACAACTGTTTTATTTCCGGATAGTCTTGTAAAACCACCACAAAGCAGTCATTAATCCAATACCGTGAATCAGTGATTAAATCCTTTCTTAGCGGAGTTTGTTGTCGATTTAAGGCCGGGTGCTTAAAGACGGCTGCAGTGCTGATTGCCACGTCCGGCATTAACAGCAACAGACTGCCCCGATAGAAAGTCATGGGTTCAATGTGCTCACCAATTCCTGTCACATAAGCCGATTGGCCCACCACAAAAAAAGGCACATCAGCACCTAACTTTAAGGCCAGTTGTAATAAGCTTTGTTGGTTTAGTTGACATTGCCAGACCGAATTAAGAGTGGTTAACGTGACCGCCGCATTGGAACTACCGCCACCCAAACCGGCGCCACTTGGAATGTGCTTAGTAACATCAACATGAACCGCACAAGGTTGTTGAACATAAGGTCTGAGCAATTCAGCGGCACGGTAAATCAAATTATCAGCCAGGGCAATATCAGTAAAGCCGCTGATGGTCACTGATGCCTGCGTCGCGGTGTGGGTGGTGAAGCTTATGTCATCACC
>QQUO01000350.1 GCA_008501575.1 Pseudomonadota bacterium | reverse complement strand
GGTGGTATTGGTCTGGCAATCGGACGACATCTGGCACAAGATCATCATGTTACCCTCAGTGATTACAGTTTGGACACGCTTACGAAAACGCAGCAAGACCTTAAGCAAGACGGCCTGAACGTTGCCATTATGCAGTTAGATGTTTGTAATGAAGCGCATTTGGCAGCGTTAAAAGCAAAAGCAGAAGACGGCGGTGTCGATGTTCTAATCAACAACGCAGGTATCCAATATGTCGCGCCGCTGGAGGATTTCCCGCGGGAAAAATGGCAGCAGCTGATTAATGTTATGCTGATGGGGCCGGCCATGACCAGCCAGGCTGTTCTGCCGAGCATGAAAGCCAATAACTATGGCCGCATTATTAATATCGGCTCAGTCCATTCTCTGGTGGCTTCGGCCTATAAGTCAGCTTATATCTCTGCAAAACACGGTCTATTAGGCCTGGCCAAAACCCTGGCTTTGGAAGTCGCAGAATTTGATATCACCATTAACACTTTATGCCCTGGTTATGTGGATACCGCCATGGTCCGTGATCAAATTAGCCAACAAGCCCAGGCCCACGGCATCAGCGAAGATGAGGTGGTGAATAAAATCATGCTTAAGCACATGCCCAAAAAACAATTCGTCAGCGTCGAAGAACTGGCCGGCACCGCGGCCTTCCTCATCAGCCCCGCCGCCCGCAATATAACCGCCCAAGCAATCGCCCTCGATGGTGGCTGGACCGCGCAGTAGTTCAGAGAACTGAGGACGGAAGACAGACATATAATAGATCGATGTATATGAATTGCTCAACGATGAAGTTTAGTAAAGTCTATTACAATCTTGTAGCCGCACCCCTTGCGGGTGCCTAATGGCAAAGTGTATCTAAAAATAAGACTCTGTACATTGAGAATATTGTAATGATTAAACGCTGATGCGGTGCATGGCGGGCGCAAGGCCCGCAGCTACGATAGTATATTGAAAATTGTACGGGGCACTATTTGTTTTTCAGCCCCGTATTTCTCAGTGAAGCCAAGAAAATAAAACCAGCTAATAACAACATCAAACTAAGGTAATTCGAAACCGGAACTTGCTGGACTGCTGTTCCTCGATATAAGTTTTCACCGACAAAACGACCTTTAGGCTGACTGCCTAAAGCATTCTGTGATTGATAAACAATCTCACTTGTGTTGTTAACTAGATTGATTTTTTTAATATCTAGCTTTGTCATTAAAGCACAAATTAAAAAGTTACAGTCGATATAAGGTTTTTCAACTTGGACAAAATTGCCTAAATCAATCCGATCATAACTATCACTCAAGGTCATATTTGAACCGTCCCCGACCAAAGGGCTCCCATTTCCTGTTAGTTTATTAATTTGATAGGAATTAATGGAGCCTGATGCGATTAAGTTAGATACACCATGTTCGTAAATAGAATAAAACTCACTTTCACCCGGATAAGTAAAAGACCAATTAACAGAATCATCACTAAGCGTTCTGGATTCAAGTTTGGATTGTTGATTATCAATTAAGTAGTAGTTTTCGCCTTCGTTGTCGATCATTGATATGGAAGGAGAAGTGATAATACTGGTTGTGTATTTTAGAATTAAATCGTTGCTATTATAGGTTTGTATGCTTAATTGGTTTGTGGAGTTGTTGCTAAGAATTAATGACAAAAACTTTAAATTTTCACTGTATAAAATGTCTTGAATAGTGAAATTGGGGAAGCTCAATACTGAACTGATTTGGTTACTGCTTAAATCAATTTGAAACATGTCCTGACTACCGGTTCCGGCATTAGTGTTAACAAAATATAATTTATTATTGTCTTCACTCAGTATTATTCTTGCTGGATTAGTTGGTAGGTTGTTCCATTGTTCAACAATCTCAAGGGTTTCAGTGTCTATATGGACTATTTTCATATCTTTCGAAGCAGCCGCAAATAGCTGTTTACCGCTATCGTCCACAAAAACCGCACCAACACCATCACCAATTTCAACTTGATTTAAAATCTGACCTGAGTCTAAATCCAATGCCATTAAAAGTATTAAATCCGGGTATAAAGGAGCATTTGTAATCAGAGGTAAATATGCGACTTTAGCCGATAGTAATTGGCTGAAGAATAAAAGCAGGATTATATTGCCTAATTTTTTCATCAGTGATCTCTATAAATGGTAATAAAAAGTGTATTAATCGGTATTAATAAAGTCAATCAAATTAAGTTAAAACGAAACATGACTCGGTGCCTTGTTGTAAAGTATCACACTAATTTGCGTTTATAAACCTTGTCATACTCGGGTCGTAGCCCGAGCATGACGGGTTTTTATTCTTCAACTAAAGTCGGCGTATAAGTTATTTTAGCCCGAGTATGACTGGCGGTTTAAGGCGGGCTCAGTTGTTCCAGACTCCAGCGCGGATAAGCCTGGATGGCGTTTGATTTTTCAGGGATTTTTTCATTTAAGCGCATGGCGCCGGCAATGGCAATCATGGCACCATTATCGGTGCAGTATTTTAATTCCGGGAAAAAGGTTTTAAAGTGGTGTTTTTGCCCCATTTTATTCAGGGTTTCTCTAAGCTGAATATTGGCGCTGACACCGCCGGAAATAACCAGTGACTTGTGGCCGGTTTGTTTTATACCACGCAGGCATTTTTTCGCCAGGGTATCAACCACCGCATCCTGGAAACAGGCGGCAATATCGGCGCGCAGTTGTTCGATGTCGTCATCATCCTGGTGTTGTTCCCAGGTGACACGGGTGAAGGTTTTTAAGCCGGAAAAACTAAAATCAAGACCCGGCCGATTCATCATCGGGCGCGGGAATTTAAAGCGTTTAACATCGCCTTTTTCGGCCAATTGTGCAATATAACGACCACCGGGATAGGGTAAGCCGAGCAGTTTGGCGGTTTTATCAAAGGCTTCACCGGCGGCATCATCGAGGGTGTCACCGAGAATTTTATAATCACCCAAGCCTTGCACATCCACCAATAAAGTATGACCGCCTGATACCAATAAACATAAAAATGGAAATTCCGGTTTGTCTTCGGCCAATAAAGGTGCCAACAGGTGACCTTCCATATGGTGAATTTCAACGCTGGGAATATCCAAAGCCCAGGCGATCGAGCGACCGACACAAGCACCCACCAACAGTGCCCCGATGAGACCGGGTCCGGCGGTGTAAGCCACCGCATCGATGTCTTGCAAAGACATTGCCGCTTCTTCACAAGCCTGTTCAATAAGGGGTACTATTTTACGGACATGGTCACGGGAGGCCAGTTCCGGCACCACGCCACCATATTTGGCATGCAGTTCGATTTGGCTGTAGAGCTGATCGGCCAGCAATTCACCGGTTTTGCCATTATATAAGGCGATGCCGGTTTCGTCGCAGGAAGATTCAATACCGAGGACAATCATGGTTTTCCCAAGTAAGTGACTTTTTCTGCCAAGTCTGGACGGGCGCGGTCAGCGGGTTCAACTTCCGTAGAACCGACATAAACATATCCGATAATCCATTCATGCTCGGCCAATCCCAGGGCTTTTTGGGCATCTTTATCCAGGCAGGACCAGCCGGTGACCCATTGGCTGGCATAGCCCAAAGCGGCAGCAGCCAAATTAATATGTTGGGCCACCACGGCACCTGAACAGGTTTGTTCTTCTATTGGTGTATTGCCTTCCACCGGCGAGGACACCACGGCGATGACCAAGGGTGCCCGATTAAAATTATTGGCTTCAATCTCAAGTTGTAGTGGAATAAGATCATGCTTTTTGGCCCGAATATCCGCTAATTTCTGACCCGCGAGCCCGCGGCCTTCACCGCGAATAACCAGCAATCGCCAGGGTTCCAGTTTCCGGTGATCAGGTACCCGGGTGGCAATCGTTAACAGTGTTTCTAATTCATCTTTATTTGGGCCGGGTTCGATAAGATCTTTGATCAACACTGAACGGCGGTTTTTTAAAAATTCAATAACTTCTGGTTTGGACTTTGGTTGTGACATGGTTAATATTCAATTTTATCGGTTTTGTCTTGCCAGGCCTTAAATACAGTTAACGCCTCGGCTCGTTGGATTTGTTTAAAGGGGATTTGACGATTATCGATGCCGGCATCAATTTCATCATAAATTAACTGATCATCAAAGTCGATGGCGGCGGCATCTTCACGGGTACAGGCATAATAGACGGCTTTCGGACGAGCCCAATAGATGGCGCCAAGGCACATCGGACAAGGCTCACAAGAGGTATAAATTTCGCAGTCATCTAATTGGAAAGTCCCAAGCTTTTGACAAGCCGCACGAATCGCCATGACTTCGGCATGGGCGGTGGGATCATTATTCGATGTCACGCCATTATAGCCTTCGGCAATTATCTCACCGTCCTTAACCACCACTGAGCCAAACGGCCCACCGGCTCCGGCATCCATTCCCTCACGCGCCAACTCAATGGCCCGCTGCATAAATTGTTTTTGCATAAAACTAAAATATGATTAAAACCATATCTTAATCACCACAGCTGATAAGTCAATGGTGAAAAATAATTTGTAAACAGTACCGAAATATGGTACTATAAAAAGATGAAAGCAAAAGACAGGAAGACATTAGCTTTAATTTTTAATCGACCAGTCAGTGGTAATATTAAATGGAGTCGAATTGAGTCCCTGTTTAAAGCTTTGGGTGCAGATATATCAGAACGTGAAGGTTCACGCATAGGCGTTAAATTGTTTAATGAGATACGTGTTTTTCATCGACCACACCCAAGTCCTAATACCGACAAAGGTGCTGTTGCTGCTATCAGAGATTGGTTAACCAGGAATGGAGTAAAATCAGACAATGCTTAATACAATGAAATTTGATAATTACTTGGCTGTCATTAATTACGATCCGGACATAGACATGTTTCGTGGTGAATTTGTGCTATTAAATGGCGGTGCAGACTTTTATGCCAAGGATATTGCTGGCTTGAGAAAAGAAGGCGAAAAATCTCTAAAAGTATACTTAGAGATGTGTCAAGAAGAAGGCATTGAGCCCAAGAAATCTTTTTCTGGGCGTTTTAATCTCAGGATTTCATCCGAATTGCACGCTCAGCTTTCAGCACGAGCCGCCACGGAAAACATGAGCTTAAATAATTGGATTGAACAGCAATTAGATCAGGTTGTGCATGACCAATAATTAGTTCTACCCGTGGTGAATTTGGAATAAAAATAATAATTATTGTCATATCGACCGAGCGAAGGCCAGGCAATGTAAATTAAGCGGTTTGTGTGAAGCACAAGAAGCTTAATTGGAATGCCGTAGGCCGTGAGTGGAGATATCTCCTGACTATGAAAAATTGCGGTAAAATTGGTAGATTCCTCGATCTCCGATCCGGTCTCGCCTCCAGGGATGGAGGTGTGTCTCGTTAGGTGGGACCCGGAAGAGATCGATTCTAACACCGCCATCCTTGGCGGCGTCCATGCGCTTCGCTTAGTCGCCACCATGGATGGTGGTGTGCCGAGCGAACAGGACGTGGAAACGGCCGGAATGACACGGCTTTTTGGATTAAGAAAACAAGCTTAAGAGTCAATTATCACTCTAAATGCACCACAGGTTACCTCTTTAATATTGTATTTCGATAAATCCCACGTAACAGCTGAATAATGGTGAACAACGTTAGTCCGGCCATAAGAATGCTAACGCCCATGAATATGTTTTGTATCTGCGCTTCCTTAATCTGATCAAGCATAGCCCATGTTGCTTTGGCCTTAAGTTTCTCTAATTCGTTATACTGGCCAATTGAATAGTACAGTAGTCCCACTATTCCGCCGATTAAGTTTAACCAAGCTAAAAAACCACCAAAGCCAAAGTATCCATCAAAACTGTTTGAATTAGAGAGTGGGATGTCAATAGATTCATTTTTTTCTTGCGATGGCTCCATATCAATTTGTCTCATGTTTTTTTATTTATTATTGGTTTAACCAATATCTTATTAATTGCCATATCCGTCACTTTTTTTTCAATTTCTTCGAACATGCCGTCAACTGAAAACGGTTGTTGCAATCATTCAAAGGCTTCAAGTTAAGAGTTTTTACTTAAATAATTCATGCCAAAGCTATAGTTCGCATTTATTTTTTATTTATTTTTTTAATTTGGTTGTTTGTTTTTTTTATGAGTGCCTGACATTCTTCTGTTTGACTATCTGTAATTTCTCTTTTAATAACTTCTTTAGAGATCATTTCGCATATATCAGACAAATCCACCTTTAAACCAGGGCTTATTTTTCGAAGTAAAGTTCTAACAGGTTTAGCAATATTTTCTGATTGTAGGATAGTTCCAACAACATATTTATTGAAAGCTTGAGATTGCTGGTAATAATCATCAATTGCACCTTTACCTAATCCTTTTTTACACAATAGAAATACTGACTCTAAATCAGATGTATTCCTGATAGAAAGACTGAGGAAATCAATGCAAAACACTTCTTCACTTGAAACGCGACCATCAACAGTTACTCTGTGTGCTTGCCAAATTACTCCATTAGTTAGTATTGCCCACTGAACTCCTCTGTTGGCAGCATAATCTACAGCTTGTTTTAGGTGTAAGTTTTTAAGGTTGGTACCAATAGATTTAACTTCAATAAGAAAATCAATTTCTTTTTCTGTTTTTACAGCGAGATCAACATAGGTATTTTTTATGGCAAACTCTCTTGTTATATCCTCGTACTTGTCATATCCAAATACACCTTCAAGCATATCTGCAACGATAGCAACTGTGTCAGCCTCATTTATATCTTTTAATTGTGCTTGAGCTAGTATTTTCTGAAACCGTGGAACCTCTGATTTTAATCTTCGTTCAACCATAATTGGTATTTTCGCCATTTCAGTTCCCTTTTTTGTTTATTAGCAATACCTTAGCACAAAGTCATAAATTTGGTAAGTTTTGAATAGTTGGAAATTAAGCATACTGGGTGTAAAGTGAGATATAAAATATTGATTTAACAGATATAAATGGTGCCCGGGAGAGGACTTGAACCTCCACGGGGTTGCCCCCACCAGCACCTGAAGCTGGCGCGTCTACCAATTCCGCCACCCGGGCTCTTTGCAGGGCGGTTGCCCTGATTTGAGACGGCTTATTCTACTTGAGGTGGTGCTTTCTCACAAGTTCATTTTGCCCAGATTTGCATCATTATTTGAATCAAGGCCCGTAACGGTGGTAACCAGTTATTATCATCATAATGGCGATAATAATGATCCAGTGATTGAGCGCTTTCATATTCAATAATTAACCAATCAATTAAAGGATGACCTATACCGGCAAATTCCCAGTCCACCAACATCGGTGGCTGTCGGCCGATGATGTTGCGTGGGTTTAAATCAAAGTGGGTGAGGGATTGATTGGCCTGCCAGAAACCCATTTCGTCGAGTTTATCGATGTGGCGGTTAATGTGTTTTTTGATGTTGTCTTTTTGATTATCGGCATAACCTAACAGCCGATGGTCGAGGCGGCTGTGCTTAAAAACAGCGGTTTGTGGGCATGGGATGGCGTGAAAGGATTTAAGTTGTTGTGCCAGTTTTCGAACCAGTGAAGGTCGATTGAAATCTTGATTCTGCCAACGGTTGCCGCGATGCCATTGGGTTATCAATACATTTTGTTCGGTGTCATTAAGTATGACTTTGGGGCTGATATTTAAGGGCTCAATTAAGTCTAAAACCTGTGCTTCACGGTGCCGATCAACACCGGCAATCACTGCATTAAGGCGCACAAAATAATGACCTTGTTCAGTAATCACATGGTAGCTGTGATTGTTAAGGCCATGCCTGATGGGGCGAGCTTCCAGGAGGCCGACCTCGGTTAAAAATTTAATGTGCTTCAGGCTGTGCAGTTTGTCGGGCATAGTTTTTGGACCATTGCAGAATGCCAATAATCACCATAATAAGGTAAATCATGTATAAGCCGGTAAAAAAATACAGCTCTTTTTGCCAGAAAAGCCAGACCGAAACACTGTTAATCACCAGCCAATAATACCAATTTTCAAACACCTTATAAGCCACTAAAAAAGTGGTGAATACGGCAAAACAGGTGGTGAAGGCATCTATAAAAGGATAGGCTGCACCGTATTGTTGGGTGTACAGTCCCAGTAAGGGCACCCATATTGCCGTTATGCCAATCCACAGTGCATGTTTTTTGAGCGACCATTTTTGAATTTGGCGGGGCTTGTGGTTTTGGCCGCCACGCCATTGATACCAGCCGTAAACCGCCATCACCAAATAAAATACATTGAGCAAGGATTCGCTGAGTAAATTCACCTGGTATAAAATATAAATGGACAAAGCGGTGCTGATAAAAGCATAAAACCAGCACCATATGTTTTCACGAATGGCCAGCCACAGATAGAGCACGGCGGCAATGACCGCAATGAGCTCAAGCCATTTCAGTGCTTGTAAGTCTTGATACCATTGGCTTAAAAACTCAAGCATACTTGTCGCTGTGTTCATCCAGTAAATCGCCGTTCAAAACCTTCATCACAAACGCCGCTTTGGGTGTTTGATTATGGGTGGTTTGCATGGCGGCATTGACCTTGCTTAAAACGGTTTGGTAATCACCAAAAACCTGGGTGCTTAAATCATTTACCCTGATGGTTAAGTCCGGTTCCCGACGCAAGCGTTGAATAAAGTCATTAACCACCGTTAAAAAGTTTTCAGTTAAGGGGTATAAACTAATTTCGACAGATATTTTCATAGACGATTTCCTAAAAATCAAATTCAAAGGTGACACCAAAATGTTGTGGATCACCCAGGTGGGTGTAGAGGGTGTCATTATAATTCGGGGGTTCAAGACCAAAATAAAAACCACGAACCGCATAACGCTCATCCAAAATATTTCGACCCCAGGCGTATAATGCCCATTGCGGGGCTTGGTAACCCACTTTAACATGCAGCAGTTGTTTACTGGTGGCACGTTGGTCATGGGAGTCGGAAAAATAGAATGCATCAACCGCCTGATAATCCAGACGGGTAAAAAAGCCGCGATCACCCAGGTATGTGAAGCCAACGTTGGCGGTGTAATTTGGGGCATGGGCTTGTTCACGGCCGCTGAAATCACCATCAATGGTGACATAATCGCTGTAGGTGGCTTTTAAATAACCCAAAGAACCATGAATACTCAAGTTGCGGCTGGCTTGCCACAGGGCATCTAATTCCACCCCATAATTCTCACCCTCGGCGGCGTTGCCGGTGTAATAAACATAAGTCAACGGGTCGTCGGGATCACTTTGAAAAGAGGTGCTGACTTGCATGTCTTTTCGTTTTGAATAAAACACGGCGGTGTTCAGTTGTAAGCGGTAATCAAATAAAAAGGCCTTACTGCCCACTTCGTAGTTAATTAAATACTCAGGATCATAGCCACGGCGGCTGTCGGGTAAGGTGGTACTAAGATTAAAACCACCGGCTTTAAAGCCGCGAGACACGCTGGCATAGAGGTTATGGTGCTGATTTAATTGATGTCGTAATGAAATCTGACCACCGAGCATGTCGTCCTTTGGGCTTAACATTAAGGCATTGTCATCACCATAGTCGGCCTTGCGTTGCTCCAGGCGGAGACCGGTGCTTAGGGTGGTGTTTTCGGTTAATTGGTTGTCCAGCTGGCCAAACAATGCGATGTTATCGGCTTGATAATGGCTGGCAAAATCACGGTAAGCCAGGCCGTCGGAGGCTTCCAAGGAATGGTTGTTTTCATCTAAGCGTGATAAGTACACACCCACCAACCAGTCGCTGCGCCCGTTAAATAAACGGCTTTCGGGATTTGATAACAGGCGAAATTCCTGTGTGCTGTGGCGCCGTTCACGATCATTATTCAAAGCATATTCATAAGGTGCATATTCGCCCCAATAATTATTATTGCCCCAATCACCATCGAAAAAATAAGTAATATCAGCATCCGTCAGTGCCGTGATACTGACCACATCAAAGTGCTTGCCTGACCAGGTGTTTTTCCAGGAAGCACCATAGGCTTTTTGCGCGTCAATGCCCAAGTCATTACTGTAAGTGGTGAAGTCATGGCTCGGGGTCCAGACATCAAAACCATTGTCCTGGTCAATCATGAGAAGGCTTAAATCACTTTGCCAATGGTCATTCATTTGAAAATGGAGTTTGCCACGAATGCTTAATTCATCTTTTTGGTCGCTGTCATCCCGATTATAAAAGACATTGTGGCGGAAGCCGTCGCTTTGGTATTGATGAACCGCAAACCGATAAGCATTGTCCTGGCTGTTACCGAGCGCGCCGGTGGTGCTGAAACCAGCGCTGGCTATACCATCCTGGCCGACACTGAGGCGACCGTGATGACTGCGTTCGGTGCTGGCTGTTTTGGATTGCACATAAATCAAGCCGGCCAGGGCATTGGCACCATAACGGGTGCCTTGCGGGCCACGCAGGACTTCAATGTGCTCGATATCAAACAAGGTGGCGGCACCGCCGATACCGGTAAAGTCCATATCATCAATAATAAAACCCACCGATGGATTGGGTGCACCTTCATATTGTGAGCGCTCGCCAATGCCGCGGATTTGGAAGTAGCGGGGACGTGATGTGGAACCGGACCAGTTGATGTTCGGCACCAGGTTTAAGACGTCCTGGAAATGTTGTTGACCCGCTTGCTCCAGGCTGTCTGAATCCAGCACGGTTAATGAAGCAGGTACCTCACTTGCCGTGGTTTCGACCCGAAAATCTGAGGTCACCCGGATGTCGCTGAGTCGGGTTTCCTCAACGGAATTGTCTGTATTTTGGTTTTCATCATTTGTGGATAAAGCGATGAAAGATAAGCCCAAAAGGCTTAAAGTCGATATTTTTTTAAACATAGGATCTCACATAAACCGCCGGTGCTTACATGAGGTATCAACCGGCATGAAAAGGAGATCCGGTTGTGGCGAGGTGAAATAAATCCATTCCTACGCCGGCATGAACCGGATCAGGTACAAAGGGTTCAGAATAGTCTGTCTCAGGCCTTAGTAATGGCCGCCCCTTGGATATTGGTGTCGTGTTTTAAATATTATAAACATATAAAAACGACAATGGGTATTGTAACAAAAGGGAAATTAATGTGCGCGTTTAATCCATAATATTCACCACCGGCTGCTATTTAAGCCGTTGATTCCAGTCGCGGAATGCTGTTAATCAGCAGTTGGCTGTAGCTGTGCTGTGGTTGTTGAATAATATCGCGACTTTGTCCCTGTTCAATCAGTCGACCATTTTGCATCACGGCCAGATAATGGGCGAAGCCACTAACCAAGGCAATATCATGGCTGATAAACAGCAGGCTGAGATGATTTTTTTCAACCAGTTTTTTTAATAAAGTCACCACTTGTTGTTGTACCAGAACATCCAAAGCCGTGACCGCTTCATCACAAATCAGTAATTCAGGCTCACAGGCCAGCGCTCTGGCTATGGCAATGCGTTGTCGTTGGCCACCGGAGAATTGGTGGGGATAACGGGGTAAAGCACTGCTGTCTAAATCCACTTGCCGTAATAATGCAGCCAAGCGCTGCTCGCGTTGTGATTTTTGTTTAAATAAGCCGTGAATATTTAAGGGTTCTGCCAGTGATTGCCGAATGGTTCGTTGTGGATTTAATGACGCATAGGGGTCTTGGAAAATCATTTGGATGCGCTTTTTGGCCTGACGATTAGCAGCCAGAGGATTGCCTTTATATAAAATTTCACCGCAGGCCGGTGTTTGTAAGCCCACCAAACAGCGGCCTAAGGTGGTTTTGCCACTACCGGATTCACCCACCAGACCGATAATTTGTCCCGGCATAATGGCCAAATTCACCTGATCCACGGCAGTGAAAGTGTGGTTTTGGAACAGACTTATTGTTTGTTTAAAACGCACTGTGAGATTATTAATCTGTAACAAAGGTGGCTGCTCATGCCGGGGATGAATGTTGGCTAAGGTCTTGATACCGGCTGCGGCCAATAAACGCCGACTGTAATCGGTTTTAGGCTGTTTTATCAATATTTCGGTGGTCGCGGTTTCAACAATTTGACCGGCTTGCATCACCGCAATGCGGTCAGCGACTTGGGCCATCACCGCTAAATCATGGCTGATAAACAACATCGCCATGCCGTATTTTTGCTGTAAATTTTTCAATAATTGAATGATTTGCTGTTGGGTGGGGACATCGAGGGCGGTGGTGGGTTCGTCGCAAATCAATAAATCTGGCCGACCGGCAACCGCCATGGCAATTACCGCCCGTTGTTTTTGACCACCGGAAAGTTCATGGGGGTAACGATTGCTCAAATCGGCATCCAGTTGCACCTCGTTGAGTAATTGCAGCAGCTGTTGGTGACGTTGTAAGCGGCTTAAGCGGCTATGCAAAAGCAACATTTCTGAGATCTGCCGGCCGATGGTTTGCACCGGGTTTAAGGCACTCATGGGTTCTTGGAAAACCATGGCCATGGTGGCTCCCCTTAATCGACGCCACTGTCGCGGTTTCATCTGAGATAATGCCTGTCCTTTGAATTGGATGTGCCCTTGGCGTTGACAAGATGTGGGCAGAAGGTCCATTACAGCCAAGGCAGTTAAAGATTTACCGCTGCCTGAAGCGCCGGCCAAACCCAAGGTTTCACCGGCATTAATTTGTAATGAAACGGCATTAATCACAGGCTGTTTGTGACCATAAAATTGCACGGTTAATTGCTGAATATCAAGCAGTGGGTGTCGACTCATGGCATCATTTTAAGCGATGCCCTCAGCCGCAACAACTGCAGGCTTTAAAAACCCGCCAATAACCCCATCTATATTGTTTTACACAACAACACTGATAGCGGCATGAAAGAATATATTAAGCACTGGTTAACTGAATTCGGCTTTCAATTATCACAATTACAAATGACATTGGTTATGGTGGCTGTGATTATTGTCATTTCATTGCTGATTCATTGGCTTTTTCATAAAGTGATGGTCAAGGTGGTGGATAAAATGACACGCCAGTCCAGACATTTGTGGCGTGCCATCTTGTTTGAGAAAAAACTATTTAGCCGGCTGGCCTTGACTGTTCAGGGTATCATTATTTTTATCCAGATTAACCTGTGGTTAAATCCGGAAACCACCTTGTTTATATGGCTGCAAACCCTGACACTTTTATGGATTACTCTGTTCTTATTGTTGACGGCTTTTTCTTTGGTTGACGGCTTTGGATATATGGCCAGAGAACATAAACGCACCCGTAATTTGCCCATTCAGGGATTTTTACAGGCACTGAAATTGGTGTTTATGGTGGTGGCCATTATCTTTATGATTGCGGTGGTGGTGAATAAATCACCAACCTTAATTATCAGTGGTTTAGGTGCCATGGCGGCGGTACTGATGTTGGTCTTTAAGGATCCTTTGTTGGGTTTTGTGGCCGGTATTCAGTTATCAGTGAATGACATGCTGCGGATTGGTGATTGGTTAGAAATGCCCAGTTACGGTGCCGACGGTGATGTCATAGAAATTGGCTTAACCACGGTCAAGGTACAAAACTGGGACAAAACCATCACCACCATTCCCACCTATGCCCTGATTTCTGATTCCTTTAAAAACTGGCAAGGCATGTCAGAATCCGGCGGGCGCCGAATTAAGCGGGCCATCTATCTTGATGTGACCAGTGTCAAATTTATGGATGACGAATTAATGGAGCGTCTTAAGCAGGCCAGTTTGCTGGCACCCTATTTGGCGGAGAAAAGTGAGGAAATTGCAGCCTATAATCAGCAAAATAAATTTAACATGGAATTGAAAATAAATGGTCGGCGTTTAACCAATCTGGGAACATTGCGCGCTTATTTGGTTAATCTACTGAAAAACCACCCCGATATCCATCAGGGCATGACCCTGATGGTGCGGCAATTGGCGGCTGAAGATAAAGGTATTCCTTTGGAAATTTATGCCTTTACCAATACAGTGGTGTGGGCCAAATATGAACAAATTCAAAGTGATATTTTTGATCATATATATGCCGTAATCAGTGCCTTTGACCTGCGTATCCACCAGTCACCGGGCAGTGCCGATGTGCGTTTTTTTCAGGAAGCCATGATCCAACCCAGCAGCCATAAAGAATCGAACACAGCAGCAGAAGTGGATGGTGAACAGCCAGCGGACTCAGCGCGGACGTAGCTGTTGCGGATCCCAGTAATCTCGCAAGCCATCACCCAATAAATTAAAGGCCATTAAAGTCAGTGTTAAGAACGCGCCCGGGATCCACAGAGACCAGGGCGCGATTTGCAAGTTATCGACGCCTTCACTAACCAGTGTACCCCACGACGTGTTGGGTTCCTGGACACCTAATCCCAAGAATGAAATAAATGATTCAATGAGAATGACTTGTGGGATGGTCAGGGTGGCATAGACAATCACCACCCCGCGTAAATTAGGCAGCAAATGCTGAGTGAGAATAGCCATGGTTGATTGACCCATGGCCTGGGCCGCTTCCACATAAGCTTGTTTTTTCAAAACCAGAGTCTGGCCCCGCACAATGCGCGCGGTATCGAGCCAGATATAACCACCGATGGCGAGAAACAATAACATCATATGTTGGCCAAAAAAGACCAACAACAAAATCACCAGAAATAAAAATGGCAGGG